>JALYXG010000643.1 GCA_030947205.1 Chloroflexota bacterium | reverse complement strand
CGAGCCTTCCCCAGCCCCATAGCCGAGCGGCTTCTGCGCCTGTATGCGGAACGCGAGGATTTTCTCGCCGCGCTCGATCGGCAGCCCCAGACTCTCTGCCACCTCGATGCGTTCCCTGGCAACCTCCTTGCGCGCCGGGGCGACGCGGGTGAGGAGCAGACGGTCGCGCTCGACTGGGCGTTCGTGGGTATCGGCGCGGTGGGCGAAGAGGTTGGCCAGCTCATCGCGTGCAGTCTGCATCTGGGCGAGATCCCGATGGCTGAGGCGGCGCAACTGCGCGCGGTTGTCCTTGACGGTTATCGGGAGGGAATATGTGAGGCGGGTTGGTCAGGTAGCCTCATCGAACTCGAACGCGCCATTCATAGGGGCGCTGCGGTCGCGGCTGGGCTGCGTTGGGCGTTCATCGCGGCCAATAGCGCGGTGCGTGCGACCCGCGACGAGCGCGCCCGTACGATGCTGGAGCGGAATACGGGGCGACCATTCGCGGAGGGCATGACCGAGCGCGCCCACCTCGTCTATTTCCTGCTCGACTGGCTCGACGAAACCCGTGCCCTGCTGCCGCGTTAAAGCGGCGTCACGCGGGCGTGAGTGCCAGCACGCGGACGGGGCTGCCGCTGCCGCCGACGATCTTCAAGGGCGCGGCGATGACGATTGCGCCCGTCGGCGGCAACTGATCGAGGTTGCACAGGCTGGCAAGGCCGAACTTCCCCGCGCCGTGCATCGTTGTGTGGTTCGGGAAGGGCGGATCGAAGCCGCCCGCCTGCCCCGCGTCCGTCCCGACCGTCTCGACGCCGACGCCGAGGATGTCGCGCTCGTTGGCGAGCAATGCCGACGCGCTCTTGTGGAAGCCGGGGGTGTGTGGGCCGCTCGCATCCTCGTTGAAGAACTCCTCGACCGTCGCGCGCTTGCTCCAGTCGGTGCGCAACAGCACCCATGCGCCGGGCGGGATGCGGCCGTGCTCCTGTTCCCACACGGCGATATGCTCCGGCGTGAGCAGGAAATCCGGGTCCGCCGCCGACTCCGCCGCGACATCAATCACGCAGGCGGGGCCGATGAACCGGCGCACGGGGATTGTGTCGGTCGCGTTCTCCGGTCGGTCCTTGCCGGTGATCCAGTGGATCGGCGCATCGAAGTGCGTGCCGGTGTGCTCGCCCATATGCAGCGTATTCCAGTACCAGCCGGGTCCCTGATCGTCGTAACGCGAGATAACATCCATCGTCAGACCCGGCGACGCGCCGAAGATCGGCGGCAGGGCGATCACCGGCGTTTCCGCGTCGAGCGGCTGCGTGAGGTCCACGACCGCGATCCGGCCGGCGACGAGGTCGTCCACGAACTGCGCGAGCACATTGGACATCTGGCACTCCTTCCCGATGTGATGATACGACGATACCTGTGCGGTGTGATGGTTGCTGTGTACGCGCATCATCCCCGCATCGGCGCGATTTGTCCAGACGGGAGGAGAGCAACGAGCAACGAGCAATGAGCAATGAGACAGGGGCGCACAGCCGTGTGCCTTTCGAGGCATATCACCTGCATCCGATATCGTGTAGGCTCGGCAGAGAAAGAGACCACCGATGTGAAACCGAATGGGAGGCATGGGCGATGGAAACGGGCATTGGCTTGGATTTGACCCCGCGCATCAGCTACGCGGAGCAGCGGGAAGTGATTGCGGAGGCGGTGCGGTTGGGCTACGCGAGCGCGTGGACGCCATCGGGTTTCGCGCCGGATGCATTTCAAACCTGTGTGCAGTGGACCGAGGCCGCTGACGCAGCGGGAAATCATGCCTTCAAGACGGGCATCTCCGTTGTGCCGGTGCCGCTCTGGTCGGTGCCGTCGCTCGCGAGCGTCGCGGCGACGACGGGGCAACTGGCGGGGAGCCGCTTCAGCCTCGGCATCGGCGCGGGCAGTATCCAAAGCGGCGCCTATCGCGCCAGTCTCGGCCTGCCCGCGCACCCGCCGATTGCCCTGATGCGGGATTACCTCGTCACGCTCCGCAAACTGTTCGCGGGCGAGCGGGTGGACTATTCCGGACAGACCGTGACGCTGAAAGGTGTGCAACTCGACTGGCCCTGGGAGCGGCCACGGGTGCCGGTGATGCTCGGCGCACTGGGGCCGCAGATGCTCCGGTTGGCGGGCGAGGCGGCGGATGGCGCGGCCCTGAACTGGTGCGCACCGGAGCAGGTCGCCTGGAGCCGCGAGCGCGTCGCGGAGGGCGCCGAGCG
>JALYXG010000631.1 GCA_030947205.1 Chloroflexota bacterium | reverse complement strand
GTACACGAACCGTGGTGGCGATCCGTGTTGCTGTGGGCACTCTCGACAAATGAAGGCCGTTATTACATTGAAGTATATAATATGTGTCAAGGGCACAATATGTGCGCATTATTCAGATAATAGGAATGAGATTCGGGAGGAAGTGAGACATTCCTCCATGGTGTCAGGTTCAGGTTTTTTGGGCGGTTCGATTGCCGTCTCAGTTACGCAGTTACGACAAAACAACAAGACCGATGCCGAGGACGGTGAGGAGGGTGCCGATGACGGCACGCGAACCGGGACGTTCGCCGAGGAAAAGGATCGAAAGCGGCAGCGCGAACAACGGGGCCGTCGCGCCAAGCACAGCGGTTTTGCCCGCGCCTGCGATCTTCAGCGCGCCGAGGTAGCTGATGCTGGCAAGGCCGGTGCCGAAGATGCCGATCACGATCAGGAAAAGGAATGTCCGCCCGCCGAACTGCCGCAGCGGGATATTCGCGCGACCCCGCGACGCGACGAGCAGCACGCAGGCGGCGACCGGCATGCGAATCAGGTTCACCGTGATCGGATCGGAATGGGCGAGCGCCTTGCTCTGCACGACTGTCGCGAGCGACCAGCAGACCGCCGCGATCACACTGAAGGCGATGCCGACCATGTTCGTGCGGTCGACAACCGCCGGGGCGGGTACGGCGATGATACCGAGCCGTGCGGGCGACCGCTTCGGTAGCGAGATGAGCAATACACCGAGCATGACGACGACCGCACCGCCGATCACCCGCACGCGGATCGGCTCGCCATTGAGCAGCCACGCGAAAAAGACGGTGAAGAGCGGAAAGCAGCCGGAGATCGGCATCGAGCGCGAAACGCCGATCAATTTGATCGCATGGTACTGAAGCGTGTCCCCCGTCACCATGCCGATGCAGACGCCGAGGATGATATACAAGATCGTCAGCGGCGCGAGTTCACGGAGCGTGCCGGGATCGCGGACGATTAAAAAAAGGATGATAAAAAAGGGAACCCCGACGAGGCAACGCCAGAAGTTGACCGCCACCGCACCGAGGCGGGCTGTCTGCATGCGCATCAGCGTGTTCGAGGTCGCCCAGATGATGGCGGCGGTCAGACCGAGCAATTCACCGAGACCCACGTGCTATTCGTCCCCCATGTCGGCGAGTACGCCGAGCGCAATTGGCTGCACTGGCGGGCGGGCGGTCATCGGTGCAAGTGCGGCGAGCGGCTGCCCGGTTTCCGCCGCGACGAGGGCGGCGATGGCATGGCTACACCAGCGCCCCTGACACATCCCCATCCCGGCCCGCGACCGCCGCTTCACGTCGTTGAGCGTCCGTGCGCCCTCGCCAATCGCCGCCGCGATTTCCGCGCCGGTCACTTCCTCGCAGCGGCAGATCGTCACGCTCACTTTCTCCATCTCGATCTCGATCATCGTGTCGCCTCCGCGATTCGCATCGCGCGCCAGACCGCTACGTCCACCGGGCGGAATGCCCCCGCCGCCAACGTCACCGGGAACGCACCGAACGGCTGCTTCTTCTTGCCCAGCCGGTCGGCGATTGCCGCCGCCGCGACGCGCCCCTGCAACATTGCGCTCCCCGCGTCCCCGACGCCCGCCGCATCCCCCGCGATGTATACATCCCGCACGCTCGTCTGCATCCCGGCGTCATGGAGGGGCACATGCCCACCGAGCGGCTCACACCACACCATCGCGCATTCGATCATCCGAGCAAGTTCGTTCGCGGGCTGCATCCCTTCCGCCAGGATCAACGCGTCCGCCTCCATCTCCATCAACACATCGCTGCCGTCGAGACTCTCCACGGTCGCCAACGTCCCGTCGGGGCCAGCAACAGCATGCAATCCGGTGGCCGATGGCGCCGATTCAGTGCTCATCCCGGCGTCGCGCGCATACTGTGCGACACACGCGGCGATCGGATCGCTGCCGACGACCAACGCCTGCGTGCCCGGTCGGACGCGCCACCGGTGCATCATCGTCATCGCGGCGGTCGCCGTCATCACGCCGGGGAGAGTGGCACCGGGAAAGGGGGCGAAACGATCCACCGCGCCCGTCACGACGAGCACGACATCGGCGCGCAGCAGATCGCTCCGCTCGCTTTCCGTGCCATGGCCGACGGCGAGACCGAGCGTGCGGTCCTCGAACAGGCCCCAGGCGAGCGTGCGCGGCAGCAACGTCGCACCCGCCGATTCGGCCGCACGCCAGAGCAGCGTCCCAATGGCAGCACCCCGCACCCCGATGTCATGGTACCGATGCGTCTGGAGGGCGAGCGCTCCGCCGGGTTGGTCACCGCTGTCCACGAGCGTCACCGCGACACCGCGCCGCGCCGCCTCGATTGCCGCCGCAAGGCCGGCCGGGCCACCGCCGACGATCGCCAGTTCCGCGCGGATTGTCATCGCTGTTTCGTAGCGTCCCACGCGCCGAGACCGTGCTGGGTTTCGACGCGCATCCCGTCGCGCACCGGCGTTACGCAGGCGCGCACGCCGGGGATGCCATCAATTTGCATCGCGCAATCCCCGCACAGCCCGATCGCGCAGAAGACGCCGCGCGGTTCGTCCGTGCGGACGGTCGTGCGGCAGATACGGTGTCCGTGGGCGAGCAATGTCGCCGCCACCGGCTCGCCCGCGCGGGCATCCAGCGGCTCACCATCCACAGTGATCCGGGCATGCTCCGCGACCAGGAGCGGGCCGAGATGGGGATGCACGACGATGCGGAACGGTGCATCACTCACGACGACAACTCCTCTACGGCGGCGGGGACGACGACCGAGATTGTGGCATCGGCGATGCGCGTGTGTCAAGGACAAAGCAGGCCGACCACTGACTACTGACTACTGACTATCGCCTACTGGTTCGGCTTGCGAAATGCTCCGGGATTCAGTATGATAGCAATGTGGAGTAGATTGAAGGCTTGCTAACTGCGCTCGTGTTCGCAGGGTCGCTCTGGTTTTTGTCCGTCGAATCCTTGCCGGGTACGCACCGAACCTCTCCACAGGCGGTCGTTTGTTGTTGGTCTGATGGCCGGGGGCCATCGAGGAGGTTCCGGTGAGTTTCACGGACAAGGTTTTGACGTGCCGCGATTGCAGCGAGCAGTTTACCTGGACTGCTGGCGAGCAGGAGTTTTATCAGAGTCGCGGGTTGCTGAACCCGCCGACGCGTTGCCCGAGTTGCCGCTCCGCGCGCAAGGCCGCACAAGGTGGCGGCGGTGGCGGCGGCGGCTACAGCACCCGCAGCAGCTACGGGAATGACGGTGGCTACGGCGGTGGCGGTGACGGCGGTGGCGGTGGATATAGCGGCGGTGGTGGCGGATACAGCGGTGGCGGTGGTGGCGGCGGCGGATACAGTGACCGCCCGCCGCGCCAGATGTTCGACGCCGTATGCGCCGACTGCGGCCAGACGACGCAGGTGCCGTTCCAGCCGCGTGGCGACCGACCGGTTTATTGCCGCGACTGCTTCCAGAAGCGGCGGGCCAGCGGCTACTAAGAGAGCGCGCAGTCGGCAGCACGCAGCAGCCAGCGGACAGCAAAGTGGGCACCCACGAGGGTGCCCTTTTTGGTTGTGATGGTAGCGTAGGCTTCAGCCTGCGTCCCCTTCCCGACATCGCAGGGTCGCAGGCTGGAAATCTGCCCAGAGATACGGTATTGCTTGTCAAGCGGCGAGTCGCGCGTGATCGGGGATTCGATGATTCGACTGATACCGTTGCTGCTTGGTCACCAACGCCCACGCCAGGTGCAACAACTTGC
>JALYXG010000624.1 GCA_030947205.1 Chloroflexota bacterium | reverse complement strand
AAATCGAGCGGCGCGTCGGACGCGGCGGTAATCAGGTAGTTTGTGCAGTAACCAAAGTCATCCGCGCCGTGCTTTTCCTGCATCCCGGCGACATCGAAGGCCATCGTCGCGCCGCCCGGTGCGATCTCGACGAGTTCCTCCGCCTCGACGCTCCGCCCCGCGAGATGCAGACGCATCCCTTCGAGGATGACGACGTACCCCTGCCCCCCGGCATCCACGACGCCCGCCTCACGCAGGAGCGGCAGCATCTCCGGCGTCTTCGCTAACGTTGCGCGGGCGCCCGCCAGCGCGCCATCCAGCACGGTCTGCACATCACCGCCATCGTTCGCGGCAATGGTGGCCGATTCCGCCGCGCCGCGCGAAACGGTGAGCAACGTACCCTCGACCGGCTTCATCACCGCCTTATACGCCATCGCCGATGCCTCGGAAAACGCGGCGGCAAGGAGTGTGCCATCGAGCGTCGCGTGCCCCTCGAGCGCCTTCGCCATGCCGCGAAAAATCTGCGACAGGATCACGCCGCTGTTGCCCCGCGCGCCCATCAATGCGCCGTACGCGGCCCGGCTCGCGACATCCCCGACGGTGCGCCCGTCGCTCTCGCCGCCCTCGGCAGCGGCGGCGTAGGCGGCCTGCATCGTCAGGAACATATTCGTTCCCGTATCGCCATCGGGCACCGGGAAGACATTGAGCGCGTTGACGCCCGCGACATTGCGTTCGAGCCAGCCCGTCCCGGCGCGCAATGCCCGCAGCAAGCCCGCGCCATCCACGACCGACCACGTCAGCGCAACGCTTTCCATTCCGTCCGTCCCCTCCTGCTGGGCCACTCGCACTCGCTCCCCCCGCCGCGTCGCTGCGCTCATGGCGTTCGTTCTCCCTGATCCCCACTAAAACGCAGCCCGTGAACATGCACATTGACTGCGGCCGGCCGGAGCGCGAACGCACGCTCGACGGCGAAATAAACCGTCCGAATGGCGTTGTGCGCCACCGCCGCGATTGGTAAGCCGTACTCCACGACGACGTGTAGCGTGATCGTCACGCGGTCGCCGTCCATCTGCACCGCGATCCCGTCCCGCGCGTCGGGCGGTGGCGGATGGCCGAAACGACGCCCGACGCGGCTCCGCAAATCCTGCGGCACGAGTTCGACGATCCCGTAGCAGCCGAGCGTCGCTTGATACGCGACCGACCCAATCGCGCGCGCCGAAACGACCACCTTGCCGGGGGCGGTGGCCGGCGTGTTACCTGGCTCTTCCAGTGTCATCGTCATCCGTGTTCATGGCTCCGCTTGCATCTACGTGGGCGGGATGGTAGCATACGCAGGTTGCGGCATCGAAGGGTGCCGCCCGAGCGTGACACAAGCACGACGCAGAATGCAGCAAAGGGCCCGCGCCGCCATTGTAGCGGAGGGCGCGGAGCGTGGCAAAGGATACGGAACGCGATGAAGTGTGAAATCACCGGCAAGCAACGCTCCTTCGGGCACAACGTCTCGCACGCCAAGAACCGCACGAACCGGTACTGGCTGCCGAATGTCCAGAAGAAGCGCGTGATGATTAACGGCAAGATGGTACGTATCCAGATTTCCATGCGCGCCCTGCGCACACTCACCAAGACAGGCCGGATGGCGGCGAAGGGCAAATAATCCGCCTAAAAACCGAAGAAACCGTACCGGGATGGCTTTCTGCCATCCCGGTCTTGCTTGGTAGCGTAGGCTTCAGCCTGCGCTACTGGAACGAAAGCGTGTGCTGCTGTATCAGTATCGTCGCCGCCCGAACTCGTCGCGCTCCTCGTCATATTTGACCGGCGCGCCGTTCTTCGGCTTCGCGAACCGACCCCAGAGCCAACCGAGCAGCAGAACGGCGAGGACAAAGGCGAAGATATACCCGGTGAGCACCCAGAAGAGGTGCAATGCGAACGCCAGTACCTTCGCGATCACGAAAGCCAGCACCGCCGCAATAAGAAGAAACCCGACCAGCCGAACGCCGGAAAATGCACGCGCCATCGTTCATCACCCTCTCCGAAGCGCCTTCGAGGATCAGACATCCTCATTCTCCAATTATACGATGATGTGGGACTAAGAGTTACAAATTACGATGAGGTATTTGCGAAGCTTTTCCTCTCAAACGACGTAACTCCTGGGAGGATTATCGTTTGGTTACTTTTGACTTGTTACTTTGTACTCCGCAAAGCCTTGACGGCACTGACCCGGATTGGGTACACTACACGTCTGTCCGCGCGGCTGCGGCGTTTGATGGTGTCTATGAGAGCAGGGAGAAGACCCGCAGATGGCAAACTATACCGGCCCGAAGGCGAAGGAGATGCGCCGCTTCGGCATGGCGATGACCAACTCGCCGAAATATGTCAAGATTCTCAAGCGGCACCCGAATCCGCCGGGCACCACGCCCCAGGGTAACCGTCGCCGCCCGAAGCAGTCTGAGTACGCGAAGCGGCTGATCGAGAAGCAGAAGCTCCGCTATCTCTACAACGTACTCGAAAAGCAGATGTACAACTACATGAAAGAGGCGGTCGCCCTCCCCGGCAACAGCGGCACGATCCTCGTGCAGTTGCTCGAATGCCGGTTGGATAATGTCGTCCATCGCCTCGGCTTCTCCACGACGATCTGGGGAGCGCGCCAGTTCGTCAACCACGGGCACGTTCTGGTCAACGGCAAGAAGGTGGACATCCCGTCGTACCGCGTCAAGCCGGGCGCCACGATCTCACTTGCCCCGAAGATGCGCGAGAACCCGATCGTGCTCGATGCACTCGACCAGCACGCGAGCGTCCCGTCGTACATGACCTTCGACCGCAACGGAATGTCCGGTCGGCTCGTTTCGATACCGGAGCGCGGTGACATCCCGATCCAGGTGGACGAGCGGTTGATCGTCGAGTTTTACTCCCGCCGCGTCTAATTCCACCCACACCGCAGATCGCACGGAGAGGCAATCGCCTCTCCTTTTTCGTTGCCGCCGGGGTTAGGTTTCCCATTGTGGTACGATGATGCGGAACCATGCAGTTGTGTCCATCAAAAGCGGTAGGAGGATGCCGAATGCCTGCCAATCCAGCGACGCTTGCGGAGTTGGTGCGCGACGTAGCCCGACGCAACGGATCGAAACCGGCGATCATCTTTCAGGACAACGAGATCAGTTATGCCGCCCTCGACGCGGCAATTGAACAGGCGGCGAACGGCTTGGCCGCGCGCGGGATCGGGCACGGCGACCGGGTAGGGATCATGCTGCCGAACCTGCCGCAGTTCATCATCGCCTATCAGGCCGTCGTACGGCTCGGCGCGGTCGTCGTGCCGATCAATGTCCTCTACAAGGCGGAGGAGATCGCCTACGTCCTCAATGACAGCGAGGCGACGGCGCTGTTCGTCTACGAGGGCTTCTACGCGAGCGTAGCGGAAGCGTTGCCGCATGTTCCATCGTTGACAAACGTCTTCTTCGTCGGCACGGGCGACGCCCCCGACGGCACGACGCCGTGGAGTGCGCTGACGGATGGCTCCGCACCGGAACGTCCGCCCGTCGCCATCGGCCCGGACGATCTCGCCACGATCTGCTACACCTCCGGCACGACCGGGCGCTCCAAGGGAGCGATGCTCTCGCACCGAAACTTTCTCGCGAACTGCGAGCAATGCGAGCGTATCCCGCGCTTCAAAGCGGTGGAGGAGGATCGTATTCTCCTCGTCCTTCCGTTGTTCCACATCTACGGGATGAATGTCGGGATGAACGCGGCGCTGCGGATTGGCGCAACGATTGTGCTGATTCCCCGATTCGAGGCCGGGCCGGTGCTCGACCAGATCCAGAAGCATCGCTGCACTCTGCTCCTTGGCGCGCCACCGATGTACGTCGCCTGGGTCAATTATCCCCAATTGACCGACTACGATCTGTCGAGCCTGCGCATTGCGGGTTCCGGCGCAGCGGCGCTGCCGGTACAAATTCTCGACGCCTTCCGCGAGCGGACGGGCGCGGAAATCACCGAAGGGTACGGTCTGACCGAGGCATCCCCCGTCTCGCACACCAACGCGGTCGGCCCGTTCAACAAGCCCGGCACGATTGGCCTCGCGATTCCCGGCGTTGACACGCGACTCGTAGACGAGAACGACAACGATGTGCCGCCCGGCGCGGAGGGCGAAATCCTCCTGCGCGGCGACAATATCATGATCGGCTACTGGCGGAACCCGGAGGCCACGGCGGAGGCGCTGCGCGGCGACTGGTTTCATACCGGCGACATTGCGACGGTGGACGACGATGGCTATTACACCATCGTGGATCGCAAGAAGGACATGATTAACGCCGGTGGCTTCAAAATCTGGCCGCGCGAAGTCGAGGAAGTGCTGTACCGCCACCCTGCGGTGCAAGAGGCCGCCGTCGTCGCGATGCCCGACGCATACACGGGCGAGCGCCCGATGGCCTTTGTCGCGCTGAAAAGTGGCCAGAGCGCCACGGCGGACGACCTAATCGCCTATTGCCGCGAGCATCTCGCGACCTTCAAGGCGCCCCGGCATATCGAGTTCCGCCCCGAACTGCCGAAACTGCCGACCGGCAAAATCCTTCGCCGTGTCCTGCGCGACGATGCCAAGAATCTCGCCACCGTCTCGGATATTTGAAGGAGAAGGAAATTGACCCACGAAGGCGCGAAGAGCACGAAGGGGAGGGGGGGAAATACATTGATTCTCTTCTCCTCCCATCTTCGTGTCCTTCGCGCCTTCGTGGTTCAATTGGTTAGCCGGTCTTTGGAGGATGCATGAGTGAGACGATACAACGGGTGGTGGTGCTGGGAGCCGGGACGATGGGGGCGGCGATTGCCGGGCACTGCGCGAACGCGGGGTTGCGTGTCACACTGCTGGACATCGCGCCCGATTCCCTGACGCCGGACGAGGAGAAGAAGGGTCTGACGCTGGAAAGCCGGGCGGTGCGCGACCGAATCGTCCGCGCCGGTTTCGAGCGGATGGCGAAATCGCGCCCGGCATCGCTTTTCAGCACCGCCGTGGCGGAGCGCATCGCGCTCGGCAACTTCGTGGACGACTTCGCGAAGGTCGGCGAGGCGGATTGGATCATCGAGGTCGTCATCGAGCAGGTGGTGGCGAAGCGGACGCTGATGGCGCGCATCGAGGAGATGCGCCAGCCAGGGAGCATCGTTACCTCGAACACCTCCGGCATCCCACTCCATCTGATCGTGGCGGGGCGCTCCGAGGAGTTCCGCCGCCATTTCCTCGGCACGCACTTCTTCAACCCGCCGCGCTACATGAAACTGCTCGAAATCATCCCGACCGCCGACACCGATCCGGCGGTTGTCGCGCAGGTGCGGCAGGTCACGGAACAGATGCTCGGCAAGGGCACGGTGCTTTGCAAGGACACGCCGAACTTCATCGCCAACCGGATCGGCACGTACAGCGGCATGACCGGGATGCGCTACGCGCTCGACAACGGATTTTCGATTGAGGAGGTGGATGCCCTCACCGGGCCGCTGATCGGCAGACCGAAGACGGCGTCGTTCCGCCTCGCCGACCTCGCGGGCGTGGATATCATGGTGGATGTCGCGGAGAACCTCTACGGCCTCGTGCCGGACGACGAATCGCGCGACGAATACCGCGTGCCGGAACCCCTGAAGCGGATGGTCGCGGCGGGGTTGCGCGGCAACAAAACCGGCGCGGGCTTTTATAAGCGCGTGGACGGCCCCGGCGGCAAGCGCGAATTCCACGTCATTGACCTCGACACGCTCGACTACCACCCGCCGCAGGAGCCGGATATCCCACTCCTCAAGGAGGCGGGCGCGATCCGCGACCTCGGCGAGCGGCTGCGCTTCATCATGGAGGGCGCGGACGCCGGCGACCGCCACGCGCAACTGATCGAGGCGACGATTGTGCCGACGCTCGCCTACACCGCGCGGCGTGTCCCGGAAATCGGTGACACGATCACCGGCGTAGACGACGCGATGCGCTGGGGCTTCGCGCAGGAGCGCGGCCCGTTCGAGACGTGGGACCTCTTGGGCGCCGCGGAAACGGTTGCGCGCATAGAGCGGCACGGCATCGCTGTCGCGCCGTGGGTGGCGGAGATGCTGGAGAGCGGCCACCCGACGTTCTACCGGCAGGAGAACGGCCAGACCGAGGCGTACAGCCCGATCACAAAGCAGTACGAACCGATCCCGCGCGATCCGCGTGCGATTGATCTCGCGGCGCTCAAAGCGACCGGCAAGGAGATCGAGGGATCGAAGGGCGCGAGCCTGATTGATCTTGGCGACGGCGTGCTCTGCTTCGAGGTCCATACCAAAGCGAACGCCGTCAGCCAGGATGCGAGCCAACTGCTCGACCGCGCGCTGACATTGCTCGCGGACGACGATGCGTGGCGGGCGATGGTGATTGGCAATCAGGGCGAGTACTTTTCCGCCGGGGTGGATTTGCGCGAGATCGGCGGCATCGTGCAGGCGAATCCGGGCGCACTCGCCGGGCTGCTCGAAGTGGGCCACCAACTGCTGCAACGGCTGCGCTTCTCGCCCAAGCCGGTCGTCGCGGCCCCGTTCGGCAACACCTTCGGGCTTGGCGTCGAACTCGCCCTCGCCAGTGCGGGCATCTGCGCCGAGGGCGAGACGTACATGGGGCTGGTCGAGGCGGGCGTCGGGTTGCTCCCCGGCGGCGGGGGCTGCAAGGAACTCGTGCGCCGCATCGTCTCGCCGGAGATGAAGGTCGCGGGCGTCAACCCGCTGCCGTTCCTGTCGCGCATCCTCGAAACGATCGGCCAGGCGAAGGTGAGCACGAGCGCCATCGAGGCGCGCGAACTCGGCTACCTGCGCGATACGGATCGCATCGTCCTCGGGCGGGATCGCCTGCTAGACGAGGCGAAGCGGATGGCGCTCGATCTGGCGGACACGGGCTACCAGCCGCCGCTGCCCGGCAAGAATTGCTACGCCGCCGGGCAGGGCGCGCTCGCCGCGCTGCTGATCGGCATCTACCAATATCGCGCGGGCGGCTTCGTCTCTGTC
>JALYXG010000609.1 GCA_030947205.1 Chloroflexota bacterium | reverse complement strand
GATAACGTCCGCCTCGATAATCTCGACGCCGAGGGAGCGCGCCTCGTCCTGGAGGCGGTCGGCTTCCACGGCATCCACGCGCCATTCGGGTTTGATCTTGACCTTCGATTCCAAATTCGAATTAACGAGCACGTAGTCGAAGATGCGCTTGCCGATCTGCTCCTGCAAGGCGCGCACATGCGCCAGCGCGTCGAAATTGTCGGTTTCGCCCGGCTGCGTCGCGACATTGCAGACATAGACCTTGATCGCAGTCGCGTTATTCTTGATCGCTTGCTTGATGTCTCCGACCAGCAGTGGCGGCACGACGCTGGTGTAGAGCGAGCCAGGACCGAAGACGATCATGTCGGCGTCCCATATTGCCCGCACCGCCGGGATATACCCTTGTGGGTCTTCGGGTTGGAGGAAGACTTTGCGGATGCGCCCGTGCGCCCGGCCGATCTCGGACTCACCGCGCAGTTCGGTGCCGTCCTCGGCGATACCATGCAACTGGACATTCTCCAGTGTGGAGGGAAAAACGGTACCGCGCACCGCGAGGATACGACTCGATTCCAGCACGGCCCGCTCGAAATTACCCGTTACATCTACCATCGCGGTGATGAAAAGGTTGCCGAACGAATGGCCGTGCAGGCCGGAGCCATCCTTCTCGAAGCGATACTGGAAGAGTTCCTGCATCAACGGTTCGGCGTCGGAAAGGGCGGCGATGCAGTTACGGAAGTCGCCGGGCGGGAGGATGCCGAACTCTTCCCGCAGCCGACCCGTACTGCCGCCATCATCGGCCATCGTGACAATTCCGGTCAGGTTGCCGGTGCGCTCCTTGAGGCCGCGCAGCAGCGTCGGCAGCCCCGTACCACCGCCGATCGCGACGATCTTCGGGCCGCGCTTGCCGAACCGATAGTCGTAGAGGATGTCCCCGATCCGCCCCGTCCGCCCGGCGAGCAGGGGGATGAGCAGCGAGTGACTGAGGTAGTAAACGCTGCCGCCGATCACGGCGAACCCGAGTGCCGCGACAACCGCCTCGCGCCACGGATGCGGGATGAATTGCAGCGTGATCGCGCGCACGAGATCCGTGCTGTAGCCGGGAAAATCGACATTGCGGTAGAGGGTGGCGAGCGTCATGGCGATCGCCAGGCTCGTCAGCGTGATCCCGAGTGCGAGCGCGAGCAAATAGCGCTTCACCCGCATCCCGAAGCGGAGCCAATTCCGCACCTGTATCCCTCCTCAACCGTACGTACGCTGTACGTCAGCGCTTGTATCCTAACACTCGCGTCAGCAGCAATCAATTACTCGTGTCTTCTCGCCCAATTGGGTGACGGTTCCGTCATCTGTAAAATTATCGGTGGGTTTCTTTACGAGCGCTTGTATTGGCATGCGCCACCTTCGATACTCCGCTCCGTACAGTGCGCGTCATCCGGTGGCGGGCATTTCAGCGTATGGAATGTGTGACGGCACGCGTGCTTTGTATTTTTGGGCAAGGAGACAGCATGAACCGGAAAGCAATGATCGGCGCAGGCATCGGCATCCCGTTACTCATTATCGCCGCATTCGGCATCTGGCTCGCAGGCAAGGGAGACAAGCTTCCTGGGCAAACGCAGCCGACACGTATCGCGACGGTCGCCGCCTTCTCCAGTCCGGCCGGCACGAGCGTCGCAACCGGCGCAACGGTCGCCCCCACCACGGCGGCGTCAACGACTGTCGCGCCGACGCCTGCGGCAGCGGCTACAGTGGCCACTGGTTCAGCGGCGGCGAGCGCGGCGTCCCCGGCGCGTCCGACCACGGCGGGGAGCAGTGTCGTGAGCGGCACCGCGCCGGCGGCAAGCGCTGTAGCCGGGAGCACGGCACCGAGCGGCTCGAGCGTCGCCGCCGGTGGCCCGGTCGGCACGATTCCGGCGGGCGCGAATGCGTACGTCATCGTGGCGGACAAGTCGCAGGCAAAGACGACCGTAAACGAGAAACTCGCCAATCTGCCGACGAACAGCGACGCGGTTCACACCACGAGCGCCTTCCGGGGACAGCTTGTTCTCGGGCAAGACGGCAAACCGACCACCGGCTCCACGTTCGAGGTGGACCTGCGCACGATGAAGAGCGACCAGGCGCGCCGCGACAACTACATCCAGATGAACACGCTGGAAACCGCGAAGTTTCCGCTCGCCACCTTCGCGATCACCGGCGTTGATGGCTGGAATGGGCCGCTCAAGGACGGGCAGCAAGCGACCTTCAAACTGCTCGGCAATCTGACCATCCACGGTGTCACGAAGCCGATGACCTTCGACACGACCGCGATGATGCAGGGAGACACGATCAATGGCACGGCGGTCACCTCCTTCAAGTTCGCGGACTTTGATATGAAGGCCCCAATCATCGCGAACTTCGTTAGCGCCTCCGACACGGTTAAGCTCGAACTAACCATCGCGACCAAGAAGGCAGCGTAGCGAGTAGTCAGCAGTCAGTAGACAGATACGGTAGGGGCGCACGGCTGTGCGCCCTTTTTTGCCTGTTCATCCCATTATGGCCCCGACCACGACACGACGACCGGGCCGCTCGGTGTCGGGCTACCGCGCGCGGGTTCGAGCGTCACTTGCAAGGCCTCGGGTAGCGTCGCGTTCGCCGGGTTCTCGATGATGCGCAACGCGTTTCCGTCGGCGTCCGGCTCCATCGTGCCGAGCGAAACCCATTGCCCGTTGTGCCGCGCCCAGACCTGGTAGCGCTGGCCGACCGGGGCGGGGGCAAAGTCCTCGAAGGTCATCACCGCGAGCATTTCGCCGGGGCGCCCCCGGTAGGTGGCGTGCGTCTTCGCCGAAAAACCGGGCGCGACAGTGAGGCGGAGCGGCGTCACATCGCTCGACGTGACGAGATGCAAGGCGCGCAACTCGGTCTGCGCCGTCGTCTGCTGCCCGTGATCGCGGATGCCGAGCGCGGCGAGCAACCCTGCCAGCAATGTGAGTACGACGATCAGCATTGGCGCCAGGTAGACACGCAACTTCTGCAATCCGGCGCGGATGCGCGTCTTGGTCGTTCCGAGCGGTACATTGAGGAAGGTTGCGATCTGCTCGTGCGTCAGGTCGTCGAAGAAGGCGAGACTGAGCGCCTGCCGTTGCGGCGGCGGTAGGTGCGTGACAGCCTCCTGCACCACCGAGCGGCGATACTCGCGCCACGCCGCTTCGTCCGGCGGGAGACTGTCGTCCGCCTGTGCCGCCAGACGTAACCCTTCGGGGTCCGCGACGGCGGCCGGGCGGCGACCTCGACGACGCAGTTCATTGATGATCCGCAAGTGCGCAATCCTGAGCGCCCACGGGCGGAATGCGCCGAGCGCCGGATCGAACGTGCCCGCCTTGCGCCAAACGACGAGGAAGACATCCTGCACGATCTCCTCAGCGGCGGCGCGGTCGAGCGTCTGCGCGGCGAGATTGAAGATGAAGGCGGCATACCGGCTATGGAGCGGCGCAAGCGCTTCCTGCTCCCCGGCGGCGAGGTGCGCCATCAGTTCTTCGTCACTCAGATCGCCGTAGGGCCGGACGAGGTGGGCCGTGCTCATGGAAACCTCACCCCCGGCCCCTCTCCATTGCCAGAGCAATGGAGAGGGGAGATGAGATCGAAACATCTGGCATGATTTCCCCGCATTTCCTCCCCCTCTCCTTTGCTGACAAGCAAAGGAGAGGGGGTTGAGGGGTGAGGTCTGTCCCATCTACCATAACCGCTCAGCCCTTCACCACGACCGTGCCGGTCATGAATGGGTGGATCGTGCAGTGATACGTGAATGTACCGGCTTGATCGAATTTGTGCTGGAAGGTCGCGCCGACCGCGAGGCTCTTGGAATCCCACGCACCTTTATCTTCCGTCACGGTATGCGCCACACTGTCCTTGTTCGTCCATGTTACTGTCTGGCCGGGCGCAACGGTGATGCTCTGCGGCGCGAAGGCGAAGTTCGCGATCGCCACACTGTTCGCGCCCGCCGTTACCGGGGCTGGCGCGGCGGCGGATGATGCCGCAGGAGCCGTAGATGCGCTCGCCGCCGGGGCCACTGCGGCTTGCATAATCATCCCCGGTTGCAGAACGATCTTGCGCGGCGCGTTGCCGACCGGGACGGTCGCGATCACCTTCTGCGTCTCGACATTGACGATCGTCAGGTCGTTCGAGGCTTCGTTCGTGACGTACGCGGTGTCGCCGTCACTGCTGGTGGCGATCCAGTGCGGCATCGTGCCGACCTTCACCGTGCCCGTCACCTTATTGGCGTCCGGCGCCCAGATGGCGAGTTCGCCCGGCCCCTGGCTGACGACGAGGCCGTACTCGCCCGTCGCCGTGACGAGCGGGTGGTGCGGCGACGCGCCGACGGCGATCTGACCGGTCACTTTGTTCGTCGCCACATCGAGTATCTGCACGGCGTCCACCCCGGCGAGCGTGAAGTAGAGTTGTTTGCCTTTCATGTCGAAGTTCAGGGCGCGCGGCGTCTTCTCCACCGGGACGTTCCCGGTCTGCTTCTTTTCCGCGATACTCAGGATGGCGAGCGCCGTCGCGCCCTGCTGCTGCGCCGCCACGTACGCGGTCTTGCCGTCCGGCGTAATAGCGATATTGTGCGGCTGCGGCACGGCGACCTGCCCGGCGATTTTGTTCGTCGCGACATCAATCACCATCACCTGATTCGTGCCGAAGCCCGCGACGAGCACGGTCTTGCCGTCCGGCGTGATCGCCAACCCGTGCGGCGCCTGGCCAACCTCGATGCTCGCCGTCACCTTGTCTGTCGTCGTATCAATGACGCTGACGACGGTCGCGCCGTCGCTGCTGACGTAGACGGTTCTGCCATCCGGCGTCAGGACAAGGCCATGCGGCCCGGTTGGGATCGGAATCGTCGTAACAACTTTGTTCGTCATCGTGTCGAAGACGGCGACGGTGTTGTCTTTGAACAACCCAATGTACGCCTTCGGCATTTTCGTGCCTCCCTGCATCGTCGGGGCGCTGACGCTCCCGGCGGCAGTCGTTGTCCCAACCGGCGCGGTGGTCGCGACCGGGGCGCTTGTCGCCGCAGTTGCCGGAGCAACGCTTGGCACAGCGACGGGAGCAGTTGTCGGTGCGGCAACTGGGACCTTCGTCGGCGCGGGCGTATCGGTCGCTTTTGTGCTCCCGCCGCACGCCGCAAGCAACGCCGCCCCGGCGCTCATCGCGGCCCCGGCGAGGAATCGCCGCCGGGAAAGCAAGCGGGTGGCAGACGATGAGCGCGAGACTAACTGATGGTGATCCTTCATCGGTATTCCCCCTGGTCTGATCGGTCCTCACGCCGCGCACGGCGGGGTGGCGCATCTCGCCACTCGACCTGTCCGCGCTCAATACACCGGATTCGGGGGGTTGGATTGGATCGTGGGGGAGTTCGGCGTTCGGAGTTCGATGAATAGTCCTTCGAATATCGAACCCTGAACTCCGTTATCGGATGCCGCTATGGAGGAAACTGCTCATGAACTGGCGCTGGAAGATGAAGAAAAGGCCGAGCAGGGGCGAGACGACGAGCAGCGTGCCCGCCATGACCAGCGCCCACTGCGCGCCCGACTCGCCCATCTGCGTCAGCGTGTTCAGGCCGACCGTGACGGGGCGACTGCTATCGGAGTTCGTCACAATCAGTGGCCAAAGGAAATCGCTCCAATGGA
>JALYXG010000602.1 GCA_030947205.1 Chloroflexota bacterium | reverse complement strand
CAATTGATTGAATCAACGAATACGGCGATGTCGCGAGACTCAGGAGGCAATGGATGGCGCAACCGCTGCGGATCGGGCTTTGCACGGACCAGAACATGCCCTGGGAAAAGACCGTTGAACGCTGGCAGCAGTTCGAGCAACTCGGCTTCGATAGCGTCTGGGACTGCGACCATTACGTCCAGCCGAGCCGCCCAACCGGCCCGTATTACGAGGGGTGGACGCTGCTCGCCGGGCTGGCGGCGCGCACCGAGCGAATCCGCATTGGCGTGCTCGTCAGTTGCAACACGTTCCGCCATCCGGCGCTGCTCGCCAAAGAAGCCGCGACGGTGGATCACATCTCGAACGGGCGCCTGGAACTCGGCCTCGGTGCGGGCTGGTACGTGCCGGAGCACGAGATGTTTGGCATCCCCTTCCCCGCGCCCGCCGAACTCGTCGGCAGGTTCCGTGAGGCGGTCGAGATCGTGGATCATCTGCTGCGCAATGAGTACACGACGTACGATGGGCAGTATTACCAACTGAAGGACGCCGCCTTCCGCCCCGGCCCGGTGCAGCAGCCGCGCCCACCGCTCACGCTCGGCGCGCACGGGCGGCAGATGCTGAAGATCGTCGCCGAGTACGCCGACCGCTGGAACTCGCACGGCACCGTGGACGAGATGCGCGCCCGCAACGCGATATTGGACGAGCATTGCGCCGCCATTGGCCGCGACCCGCACGAAATCATCCGCTCGCTCTACGGCTGGGCCGCCTTGATGCCGAGCGACCCATGGGCCTCGGTGGACGCCTTCGAGGAGGTTGTCGGCCAGTACTGGGAAGCGGGCGTCAATGAGTTAATCATTGACGCCCCCGGCGATGCGCAACTACCGATCCTCGAACGGATCGCCGCCGATGTGATCCCACGACTCAAGAGGGAGCGTTGAGTCACTACGGCCCGGTATTTAGGTCAGGTCGGCGGTATGGAGGGTGCGTGGGGCGAGACGTTCGATGCGCATGATGAGGCGTTCGTCCGGGTCTGGGCAGGCGACGAGGCTTTCCTGCGTCATCCAGTCGCCCGCCTGCGCCGCCCGCTGGTAGCCGGAAAGGAGCGGCAGCACCGCGCCGAGCGCATACAGGCAGAAATGCTTACCCGCCGGGATGCGCAGCCGGTTGCTCTCCGTCACTTCGAAGAAGTCGCCCACCGCCAGCCCGCAGACCGACCGACCCTCGATGGCGACGACCGTGACCCGCAAGTCGTGGAGCGTGAACCGCGCGTTCTCCACATCCACGCTACACGATCTCCAGGATCGCGGGGCGCGGATGGGTGGATTCGGTGCCGGGGACGGGCGGCCACTGGCCGGTGACCGACAGGAAATCCGCCGTGCCGTCCGGGCGGAGGACGAAGGTATCCTCACTCTTCGTGCCGGTGATCGAGGGATTGTAGGCGAAGGATTGCGACTCCTGCACGGTTTCCGTGCCGCCGGGCGTGATTGTCCACTCGCGGCCCGCGTAGCCTGCCGCGCCACCCTGATGGTGCAACCGCCATTCGCCCGGAAAGCCGGCGTCCGCGTACGCCTTCGCGCCCGCCGCGAAGATGTCGCCCGCCGTCGCGCCCGGCTTCGTCGCGTGCGTGAAGGCAAGATCAACGAGCGCGCACCCGTGCTGCTTCCGGCGCAGTTCGTCCGGCAACGGGCCGAAGGAGATGGCGCGGCTGGCACTCGCGTTGAGTCCCCAGCGGGTCGCCCCCACGACGAGCAAGACACGCTGGCGCACGATGTTCTCCGTTGGGAGCGGGTGGCGGAAGCGGTCAATCCGCTCGTCCGCCGCGACGAGCGCAACGGGCGCCTGGATGCCGTACACCATCAACGGCCCGACATACGACGCGGCGATCTGCAACTCCGTCATTCCGGGCCGGGCGGCGCGGGCGGCGGCTTCGAGGATCGTCGCGGCGGTCTGCGCGAGCCAGCGATAGCGCGCGACCTCTGGTTCGAGCAGGCTGGCACGCAGCCGCATCACTTCATGGCGGAGCACGCGGGCCGATGCGACGCCTGCGACGGGCGCATCCGCCCCGATTGCGCCGTCGCCGACGATGTCCGCGATGATCGCGGCGCGGTCGCCGACGCGGCCCTGCTCCCACGGATACACCTTCATGTGGATGCCCTGCTCCGGCACTTCCTCCGCCGCGATGCGGGGCGCTTCGATAGCGTCGGTGAGGATGTACACCGCATCCTGTGTGACGAGTACCGATCCGAGGGCGTCCGTGCCGCCGCTAATCGAGACGCGCGTCGCACCGCCACCCGTCACCCACGCGACGCTCGGTTCCTGCGTCAGGAGCAACGCGTCCAGCCCCTCGGTGTCGAGCAGCGCGCGGACGCGGCGGCGCTTCTCCGCCAGTTCGTCGAGCGTCGGGTTGAAGGCGACAAGCGCCGCGCTCTGTGGCATCAGACTTCTCCTCGTTTACTGCGTCTTCGGTGTGTCTTCGCCCCCGATGCGCGCGCGCTGCACGGTGGGCGTGATCCACAACTCGTCAATCGTCACGCGGTGCGGCAACCCGGCAACAAATACGACCGTTTCCGCGACATCCTCCGGTTGAAGCATTGTCTTGCGCGCCTCCGCGCTGGGCGGGTTCGGGCGATGATCGAGGATCGCGGTCGCCACCTCGCCGGGCAGGATCACCGTGGCGCGGATGCCGTTCACTTTCTCCTCGGTATTGATGCTGTGCGACAAAGAAACCGCGCCCGCCTTGCTCGCCCCATACGCGACGCCGGACATGATGCCGGAATGGCGCCCAGCCATGCTGGCGAGGGTGATGATCGTCCCCTGCTTCTGCTGGCGCATCTGCGGCAGCACTTCGCGCACGCAATAAAGCACGCCGTTCAAGTTCACATCAATGACATGATCCCATTGCTCAATGGATATGTCGTGCAGGTTGCGCTGCTTGGTGTTGACGCCCGCGTTCGCGAAGAGCAGGTCAATCCGCCCCCATTCGTGGACGACATTCGCGACGAATCGCTCGACAGCGGCGGCGTCCGCGACATCGGCGGCGTAGGCGATGGCCGTGCCACCCTTGCTGACGATTTCGGCCGCCATCGCGTTGATGACATCCGCCGAGCGCGCAACGAGGGCGACTTTCGCGCCTTCGTCCGCGAGCGCGTACGCCGTCGCCCGCCCGATGCCGCTCGACGCGCCCGTGACAATCGCGACCTGCCCTGACAGTTTACCTTCAGCCATCATATCGCTCCTATTCGTCCACCGGCGTGAAGTCGCCGGTCACTTGCACAAGCTCGATGGAATTGCCGAACGGGTCCTCGACGAAAAAGCGCGGGCGATGGTCAATGACGCTCGTCTCGCGGATCGGGACGTGCTGCTCGGTGAGGTGTGTTCGCATCGCCGCGATGTCGTCCACCTCGATGCAGAGGTGATCGGCGGCACGCGGCGGGCCGAGTTCCGCCCGATCGGTGCGGAGCAGGTGGATTTCGTGCTCATCCTCGCCGATGTCGTACCAGATCAGCGCGCGATCCTTCAGGCCCATCGGACGCGGCTTTTCCCGCAGGCCCAGCGCTTCGCCGTAGAACCGGCGCGCCTCGTCCTCCCGCCCCGCCTCGATGCCGATGCTGACGTGCTGCAACCGCTTGATGCGCATAGTGCCTCCCGCTCATGGTGGATTTCGCTCCGGTCAGTCTCGCACCACACAAAGCAATGAGCAATGCGGGGGAAGACCTAACCCCCGGCCCCTTCCGTCCCTCGGCGTGGGAAGGGGAGGGGAGTATTCCCGAGATCGGGTCGTACTGAGGAACGCCCCGACATCGCGATGAGTCACCCCTTCCCCGTGGGGAAGGGGCCGGGGGTTAGGGCCGCCCCACCAATTTCCGAAACGCCGCCGACAGCAGGATCGGGTCTTCGAGCAGATACGGTGTCTTGATACTGCGCTGGTCTATCATCATGCGGACGAGCGTCGGGCCGTCCGCCTGTTTCGCGTCGGCGAGCGCAGCGCGGAAACCTGCGTCGTCGTCAACTGTAACACCATGGATGCCGCATCCTTCTGCGACAGCGGCGAAATCGGTCGTCGTGGCAGCGGTTGGCTGGCCACCGGTGCTGGCGTAGGTGCCATTGTCGAGCACGATGATGACGAGATTCGTTGGTTTGAGGAATCCGACCGTCGGCAGTGCGGAAAGCCCCATCAGCAGCCCGCCGTCGCCCTCGATCACGACGATCTTCTCCGGCTTCCCCGGCCTGCCGAGCGCGATGCCGAGGCCAATGGCAACGGGCAATCCCATGCTATCCAGGACATAGAAATCGTTGTCTCGCTTGCCGACCGTCGCAATCAATTCGCGCACCGTGGCGCCGAGCGTGACGATCGTCGGGTCGTGCGGGAAGATTTCGGTGATGATTTTCAGCGCCTCGGCGCGTGCAAGCGTCGCCATCGGTCAGCCTCCCATCAGGTTGACGAGCACCGCGACGGGGCGATGCGTGATCTGCGCGAACTCGTACCCCTTGACGACCGTGCGCGTCCATTGATCGAGCGGCGTCATCGCGTCGAGATGGAAGGTGCGGATATTGGCAGCGGCCAGAATGTCGGGAACGCGCTCGGAAATCAGGTGAATCATCGAGTTATATTCATTGATGCCGCCGCGCCGCGCGATCAGCATGAAGCAGGGCAGGTGGTACGCCTGCGGAAAGGTCGTCAGGGCGGTGAGGAAGTTGCCGACGCCATTGTCCTGCATAATCAGGACGGCGGGCGTCTCAGTCAGCGCGAGGCCACCCATGATGCCGACGGCTTCTTCCTCCCGCGTGACGGGGAAGGAGCGGATATCCGGCTGCGCCATCACCCAATCGAGGAT
>JALYXG010000577.1 GCA_030947205.1 Chloroflexota bacterium | reverse complement strand
TTGGCGCATCGGCGGCGAGTGGCGGCATGTTCGTCAGGGGCGTGAAGGTGGCGTAGGTCGGGCCGTCCGGGTCATTCGCGTCCCCGGCAATCGTTACGACGGCAGGGGAGAAGGGCTGGAACATCTTATCGCCGAGTTGGAGGCGGCCGGTGATCATCTCGGTCGCCAGGAGGCCGTTCGTCACGAAGCTGGGCGCGGTGCGGCTGGCGGTCGGGTCCGTCCGTTCCATCCGCGTCTTATCGAAGTATTCGACGAGCCGTGCGCCGCCCGGCGCTTCCGCGTACGGCTCGCGCGCGATGACATATGTTTGCCGGTCTATTGGCCCCCAAAGATAGGAGCGCCGTCCCTGTGCGAGGTCGTCCGTGCGCCGCCAGAGCGCGCGGAAGGCGGGGTCCGCGAAGGTCACCGGTGCGTTCGCCGAGACGGGATCGGCACGGACCGCGAGCGGAATCGCGCACGGTGCGAGCATAACCACGAACGCCAGGGCCACCGACCAGATGGAGACCCGCTTTCTTATCCCGCGCATTATCGTCATGCTTCTCATTTAAGATCGTCGCGCAACAGGTCCATCAAAAGGCCATCGTGCCATGTGCCATCGGCGCCCCGCTCATAGCGGCGCATGATACCAACCGGGCGGAATCCCACGCGCTCGTATGCGCGTATCGCCCGGCGGTTGTGGGCTGCCGGATCAATGATGATCCGGTGATGCCCATGATCGTCGAAGAGATGACGTGCCAGGACACGCACGGCGTCGGCCCCCATCCCACGGCGATGCCACGCCGGATGGAGGGCGATGTCCATGCCCGCGTGCCGATAATCCTCCTCATTCTGCTCCCAGTACTGGATCAGGCCGATGACGAGGCCATCCGCTTCAACGGCAAATACCACGGCATCGTCGGGTTCGTCGGGCCGGTTGCTCATTTCGTGCCGCACCCGCGCGAGATCGTAGCGCGGCCACCATTCGGCGACAGCGGGCTCCGTCACGATCTCGGTCAACCGTTCGGCATCGTCCGCTGTCGCCAGCCGGAGGGTAACTAACTGGCCACGGAGTGATAGGATCTTCGGTGTGGACATCGGCATTCCTCATTGATCGCGGAAAGAGCGGAAAGAGACGACTAGCGATGATTGTCGCATAAGGGAAGTTAAGCGACATTGACGCCGATCACGCCTTTGCGTCGCTCCCCTTGTGCCATTCGGCAAGGCCGGTGGTCAACAGCTGCATCGCGGCGTCGAGGCTTTCCTTGCCGCCTTCTCCACGGACATTGACGGAGACGAGGCCGTAGCCATGCACCTTGCCGGTGGCAAGGACGATGCGGATCGCGTTCAGCACCGCGTTCATGTCCGGACCATTCGGCTCGACGGTGCCGTGGTTCGGGACGTACCGCTCGTCCAGCACATCCTCATCTATATGAAGGTAGATGACATCGCACGTAGCGGCGAGGGCGTCAATCGCTTTTTGCATCGGCACGCCGGGGCGACCGGGTTCGATGGCGGCAATCGTCACGTCGGTCGCCTCGATCAGCGCGCGCTCCCTGGGGTCGAGATTGCGGACATCCACCATGACGATCCGGTCGGTGGGGATCGGCGCCTCCAGCCCGGTGATCGCGCGCCAGTGTGGAAATGCGAGACCCGCCGAGACCGCGACGGGCATCCCGCCGATCATGCCGGAAAGCGTCGTTTTTGGCGTGTTGAAGTCGCCGTGCGCGTCGAACCAGACGAGGCCGATTTTCGCAGTCGCCCCATACCGCTTCTCGAAACCGGCGAGCACGCCGACCAGCGCATTGCAGTTGCTCCCCGTGACCAGCACGTTTCCTTCTTCCCGCAATGCCGTCACCACTGCCGCCGCGATGTTCGCGCCGAGGTGGGCGATGGTCGTCACCGCATCCTCACTCCGGGTGGTCGGCGGCGGGACAGCAACCGGGCCGGTCAGAGCGATGCCCGCGCCGCGTAACTGCTCGTAGAGTCCTTCCCGTATGTAGGCGGCGGGCGCCTCATCGTATCCCGATGGTTTGTCGTATGGCGGTACCGTGATTGCGCGCAGTTTCATGTTCCTTTTCCTTTACTCTTACTCTGCGAGTCCCAACGCCTCCCATGCGGCACGATGTTCGGCAACCAGTGTCGCACGGAGCGTGTCGGTCAGGATACCGCGCTCCGTGAGGACGGTGATATGGCTCGCCGGTGTCCGGTCGAAGGCGGGGTTGCGGACGACAATGCCGGGCGGCGGGTCGGCCCACACCTCCCCCGGATCGTTCGCCTCGTCCATGTCCGTTGACCGGTCATACGGCGCGATCTTCAGAGTGTGCGTGAGCGAGTACATCGGCTTCCCGTATTCCCGCGCGAGCAGGGCGAGGGTCGCCGTGCCCATGTGATTGTAGACTGCTCCGTCCGGCGCGACGGTGTCCGCGCCGACGAGCGCCGCATCCACTTCCCTCACCCACCATCCCATCTGCGCCTCAGTGACGACAACAACGGGTATCCCAGCCGCCGCGAGGATGCGGGCGAGACCCTTGCCGTCGTCAATCGGGCGCCCCTCGGGAATAATCACGGTGCGGAGACGGTCTTTCATCGCGAGGAGTGCGTTGCGGGTTGAGGAAGAGTGGCTATAAGTGATAAGGTCTTTAGGGATATGTAGTGCCGCGATTTCTGTCAGCCGCATGCCATCCGCGATCCATTGCTCCCGCAATCGCGCAACGCGGGCTTGGAGCGTCTCACGGGACACGTTGTCGGCAACCAGCGGGGCGAGCGTCAGTGCAACAGCGTTGCCGATTGCCGCCATGCTCGGACGCGCTGTGGCGAGTACGCGCGCCACCTGTCGCACGTCGCGCGTTGGGTCAGCAATGAGCAGGCCTGCAGCGGACTCGACCGCCAGCAACGCCAGTTCCATCGCCCCATGCACGCGGTCCGCCCGGAGCGCTCGCGCGGTAGCCATCACCGTTTCGTCAGACACAGTTGAGAATCCCCTTCCCTTCATACGCTTCACTGTACCGCCTGTAGGGATATGTTGTCTTCAAGCCGCCTTCTGTCGGTGAGTGTATCATGGGAAAAGCCCAACCCCACCCGGTACTCTTCACCGTGCGGAAGAGGGAGCGAAGGAGTGATCGTGTGAATTCTGCCCCTGTCCTTGATCTCCATGCACAGCGATACCTTTCCGCGCATCGCGTCGCCCGCTTGACGACGGTGAATGCCGCCGGTCGTCCGGCGATTGTGCCGGTCTGCTACGCGACGGATGGTGAGACGATCTACAGCGCGCTCGATGCGAAACCGAAGCGCGTCCCGCCCACCGCCCTACGGCGCGTGCGGAACATCCTCGCCAATCCTGCCGTCGCACTGGTCGTGGACGAGTACGCCGAGCAGTGGGCCGACCTGTCGCACCTGATCGTCCACGGCACGGCCGCACTCGTCGCGCCGGGCACAAAGGAGCATGCGACAGCCATCGCCCTTCTCCGCGCGAAGTATCCCCAGTATGCGACGATGCCGATCGAAGACCAGCCGGTGATTGCCATTCGCCCCGACGCGGTGCGGTTCTGGGCAGCATCGCCCGATACTGCAGAGGCTGGCGCGGCTGGCGTCGAACCCGCGCGCGATCTCGATTTCGATGCGCTCGTGCGGGGGCGTCGCTCCGTCCGCACCTTCCGGCCCGATCCGGTGCCGCGCGCGCTGATCGAGCGCGTCCTCGACGCGGCCCGCTGGGCGCCCTCCCCGCACGGGCGAATGCCGTGGCGCTTCGCGGTCATCACCCAACCGGC
>JALYXG010000576.1 GCA_030947205.1 Chloroflexota bacterium | reverse complement strand
GCCGCCCCGAACAGTCGCTCGTCGCCCGCGCTCGTGCGGACGCTGACGAGGAAGATGCGGGCATGGGGTGCAAATGGATCGAGCGATGTTGCCTCGATGTCCAGCTGCATCCGCAGCAGGTCCTCATACACCATTCCCTTGAATAGCGTGCGGCCCGAACTGGTCAAATATTGTTGGATCGGGGAAGTAAAGACGAGGGTTTCGTCGCCCGCATCGCGCAGACGGCCGCGCACATCCTGGAAGACATTCCAGTTCCGGCATTCGACGAACCAGCAATACTCGGCATCGCCGGACAATCGCGTCGCCCGCACATCGCTCGCCAGGTCGGGCCAGGCCGGTTGATGCGTCATCAGGAGCCACGGCCGGAACGATGCCCGTTCCTCCACGACATGGCCGTCAACACGTCGGTAGACACGCATCCGATCCGGCCCGCCGCGCTCGACTGCAACGATGCGCTCGGTCGGGTCCGCGCCGTAGAGATACCGGTTCAGGGCGTCGTCGGTGACCGGCGGCGACTCGGCTGTCACTGTGTATTTCTCTGTCATCTCTGTCCTCGTTTCATCACGACCAAGGATACCACGGCGCAGACGCCGTATACTTGCCCTGACGACCGCGCGAAAGGAGCGAATGGTGCAGCGAGTGATTGTGGGTATTCTCGGCGGCATGGGTCCCGCCGCGACCGCCGACTTGTACGCGAAGATCATCGCCGCGACACCCGCGACGCGCGATCAGGATCACCTCCATGTGGTGATTTGGGCCGATCCGACGGTGCCGGATCGCTCGACCGCTCTCCTTCACGGTGGCGAGGACCCGACGCCGTGGTTACGGCGCGGTGCGATGCAGTTGGCGGCGATGGGCGCGTCATTCATCGCCATGCCCTGCAACACGGCGCACGCCTTCATTCCCCGGATCGAACAGGACGTTTCCATCCCGTTCCTGCATATGATGGACGAAACGGCGACCGCCGTTGAACGAACGTATCCGGCGATCCAACGTGTCGGCCTGCTCGCCACGTCGGGGACGATCGCGAGCGGCCTGTATCAGGAATGGTTCGCGAGGCGCCATATCGAGGTAGTCGTGCCGAACGCCGATACTCAAGAATGCTTCGTGATGAGCGCGATCCATCGTGTCAAGGCCGGCGAGACGGGATCGGATACGACCGCGCTACTCGTTGAGGCAGGTGCATCGCTCGTCGCGCACGGCGCCCAAGCGTTGATTGCCGGATGCACCGAATTGCCGCTTGTCTTCCGCGATGGCGATGCATCAGTCCCGGTGATTGACCCGACACGCGTACTCGCCGAAGCAATCGTTCGGCGCGCGACGGTCATGCACGAAGATCGGGTCCAGAAGGGTGGTGGCGGGCTTTAGCCTGCCTTTCCCGGCCCTGAGAGGCAGGCTAAAGCCCGCCACCACCAGAGATTAGGCATGAGCCTCGTTATGTGCATAGGCAGGGGTGAGGAATTGCCCATACCCCGCAGCCGCGACGATTTCGCCATCGGCGAACACATCCCGGCCCCGGACGAGCGTGCGGACGGCGCGACCCCGGAATGTTCGCCCCTCGAAGGCCGACCACTTCTGGCGCGTCAGCAAACCATCCCGCGTGACCGTTTGTTCCGCATTCGGGTCATACAAGACGATGTCCGCATCCGCGCCAATCGCGAGGGAGCCTTTGCGCGGCGCAAGACCGAACAAGCGGGCTGGCGTGGTCGCCGTCCGCCGGACGATGTCGGGCCACGACCAGCCGCGCGCATTGATTGCCGCGTCATAGACGATTGGGAGCATGTGCTGGATGACCGACAAGCCCTGCGGCGCGTCGAAGATGTCCTTCCAGCCCGCCTCCTTGGAGGCGATGGTGTAGCCGCAGTGATCTGAGCACACGAAATCGAGCGTGCCGTCGGCGAGGCCACGCCAGACGGCCTCCACATCGTCACGGGTTCGCAACGGTGGGGCGCAGCGCGCGAAACCGCCGTTGCGCTCCAGATCGGAAACGTCCATAACGAGGTACTGCGGGCACGTCTCGGCGGTAACACGGACGCCGCGCGCCTTCGCGGATGCAATGAATTCGAGAGCCAATTGGCAGGAAACATGCGCGATGTGCAGCCGGCCGCCCGTTACTTCTGCGAGGAAGATCGCCCGCTGCACCGCCTCCGCCTCATACGATGCTGGTCGTGAGCGCGCATGGGCGAGCGGGTCAACCTGCCCCGTTTCACGCATCCGCCGGATGCCATCGGCGACGAGGTCGGCATTCTCCGCGTGTACCGTGAAGATTATGCCCGTATCGCGCAGCGCTTCGAGGGTGTGCAGGATGTCCGAGTCGCTGACCGGCACCATCCC
Organism: Chloroflexota bacterium; assembly: GCA_030947205.1. GTDB lineage: Bacteria > Chloroflexota > Chloroflexia > Thermomicrobiales > JALYUS01 > JALYUS01. The sequence continues at coordinate 3,533 of JALYXG010000576.1, read as the reverse complement.
CGCCGAACCGCCGACCATGAAGGCTTTGAAGGCGATCGCCCCCGCCCCGCGCATCGCCGCGAGATCGTCCAGCGTCGTCACGCCGCCAACCACCGCGCCGTACATCGCGACATCAATCACCGCATGCCGTTCCGCCGCCTTTCGGCGGACTCGGAACGAGTCCCCGTGCGCCGCGAGCGGCTCCGCCTGCGGCATCTCGATGATCGTCGTGATCCCCCCGGCGGCAGCGGCCATCGTCGCTGTGTGGAAGCCCTCGATGAGCGGTTCGTCTGGATCGCGGGCGTGGGTGTGGGCATCCACACCACCAGGAAGGACGAGCAGCCCGGTCGCGTCAATGACTCGATCCGCCGTGTGCGTGCTGGTGTCCGCTTCGATGCCGACGATCCGTTCGCCGCGCACCAATAGATCGGCGCGAACGAGCGCCGTTTCGGTGACAAGCGTGCCGCCACGAACGATCAGGATGCCGTCATTTGTCCCGTCCGCCATCGGGTGTACTCCTTCATCGGTCGAGGACGTGGCGCGTCAGGAACGCCTCCATGCGCGCGATGTAGTCACGGATCGTCGCGACTTGTCGCCAGCCATGCCCTTCGCCGGGGTAGACGTGGTAATCAACGGTCTTGCCCGCTTTCTTCAACGCCTCGACCATCGCTTCGGATTGCGCGGGCGGGACGCGCCGGTCGGCATCGCCCTGCAAGACGAGCAGCGGCCCCTGGGTGTTGGCAGCGTGCGTGACGGGCGAGCGTTCGAGCCAGAGATCGTAGTTCTCCTCGATCGGGCCGAGTTCGGCGTCGAACAGATATTTGGCGAGGCGATCTGTCTGGTTGCGGAAATTGACGTAGTCGCTCACGCCGAAGAGCGCGACGCCCGCCGCGAACGTGCCCGGCGCCATCGCCATGCAGGCGAAGGTCGCGAGGCCGCCGCCGCTGCCACCCCACGCGACGACACGCCGCTCATCCACGAGTTGTCGCTCCCGCAGGACATTGATGCTGGTCACATTGTCTTGCAGGTCGAGGTCCGTCCAAGTGCCGTGGAGGAGATCGGTGTATTTGCGCCCGTAGCCGGTGCTACCGCGAAAGTTGGGCTTCAGGACGGTCCAGCCGCGCGACACCCAGTATTGTGAGATCGGGTCCCACTGCATCAGCGTCTGCGCGGTCGGGCCACCGTGGATGTGGATGAGCGCGGGGTGCTTGTTCGGTACGACATTTCCTGGTGTCATGAGTAAGCCGTAGACTTCCGTGCCGTCGCTCGATTGCCACGAAACATGCTCCGGGTAAACGAACGATGCCGGGTCCGTCAAACCACCCGGCGCACCTTCCGCGAGGGAGATCGCCTCACTGCCACCGACGACATAGATGACGACATTGGGCGCGCGCTCCGGGCTTTGGTGCAGCGCGTACAGCCGCTCGCCGTCCGCTGACCATGAGATACCGGTATTGACGCCGCGCCTTCGGGAAGCCTTTTCCGTTTTCCCTGACGCGACCTCTGTGACCATGATCTGGATGTCGGCGTTTTCGTTGCGCGTGTACGCGATTCGCCGACCGTCGGGAGACCAGCACGGTTCGGCCTGCTCGAACGATTCGGGCGCCAGCGGGCGCGGTTCGCCGCCATCCGCCGGGACGATCCACACATTGGCGAACCCGGAGCGGTCGGAGATGAAGGCGATGCTTTTGCCATCGGGGGACCAACGGGGCGCATTGTTCACCACGTCATCGGTCGGCGTCAGCACGATCATCCGCACCGTCGCGATCTCGACAACGGCGATCTGCGCGTCGTGACTCCACCGCCCGAACGTGTCGGTGATCGTGCAGGCGACGCGCGAGGCATCCGGCGAAATCTGCGGGCCGGACGCGAAGATGCCTTCGGGGGTGATGCGGCGCGTTGTCGGCGTCTTCGTCTCGAGGTCGCGGACAGCGATGAACATCTGCTCGTCCACGTCGCCGCGATCCACGAGGTAGGCGACGCACGAGCCGTCCGGCGCGACGCACGGGGAGGCATTGCCGCCTTCGCCATCGCTGATTTTTTGTGCGCGGCCTCCTTCGCGCGACACGCGGCGGAGTTTGCCGTCATCCGGCGATGTATAGACGAGCGCGGCGCTGTCGGGTGTCCAGACGAAGCCCGCGCCGATTCCGCCAGTAAATGCGGGCGTGCAGGGGGCGTCGGCGGTGACGAGCCACGGGATGCCGCCGCCGCTCGGTACGACCCAAAGATCGGCGCGCTGATTGTAGTCCTGGACGTACGCGACGTACCGCCCGTCCGGCGACGCGAGTGGCGAGCCGATCAGCCGTGTCTGCGCGATGATGTTCGCACTGAACGGCGATTCCCAGGTGCCGGGCCGTCGGGTTGCTTCTCGTTCGAGGAAACTCGTCATGCGTTTTCCTTTCGTATGAGGCAACGGCGCGACGCGCTCACGCCTCGGAATCAGCGGACGGCGGCAAGTCGCCGCTCGTCCGATAGAGCCGGTCGCCGGCGTCGCCGAGACCCGGCACGATGTAGCCGTCGTCGTTCAATTCGCGGTCGAGTGCCGCGACGTGGATGGAAACATCGGGATGCGCGTCCACGAGTCGTTGGACGCCGTACGGTGCGGCGATGATGCCGACATACGAAATACTCCGCGCGCCCCATTCCTTGAGGATCGTAATCGTCTTCACCGCGCTCCCGCCCGTCGCGAGCATCGGGTCGAGCACGAAGCACGTATCCACCGTCGCGAGGCCGGGCAGCCGGTTGTAGTACGTCACCGGCTGGAGGGAGGTTTCGTCGCGATACAGGCCGATGTGCCAGACTTGCAGGGAAGGGAAGAGCGCCAAAAACCCGTCCACCATGCCGAGGCCGGCGCGCAGGACGGGTACGATGGCGAACCGCTCGCCCAGCGTCGTCCCGGCCGTCTCCTCCAGGGGTGTCTGGACGCGTGTGTGCGTCGTGCGCATCGCCGCGAGCGCCTCGTACGCGAGGCAGACGGTCAGGTCGGTCATCGCATGCCGAAAGGCGGCGCTGTCCGTCGTCATATCCCGCAAGATCGTCAGTTTGTGCGCGACAACGGGATGGCGGGATACCTGCAACTGCGGCAGGGTTGCGACCGCATTGCGCATCGGCTGCGACTGACCGCGCATCGGCTTCCCCGCGTGCATGTACATAACCCGGCCCCTTTTCTCGCGGCATCCGGCACGACAGGGCGACAGCGTATCACAGAACGACTTTCGGTTGACCATTCGGGCGGCATCGGCTATGCTGTACGCATTCGGGGTGTGGCGCAGCCCGGTAGCGCACCTGCTTTGGGAGCAGGGGGTCGGAGGTTCAAATCCTCTCGCCCCGACCATCTTTTCCCTTGTATAGCAAGAGAAACCGCCCTCTTTGTGAGGGCGGGTTTCTCGTTTCTTATGCTCATGGGGACGCCATGGGGACGGAACCCGTCACGCCGTCCCCGCGAAGGCGAAGGCGGCCGGCGTCGTATCGGCCTCGCCCTGCGTGTCGCTGAGGGCGTGTGCGTAGATCGTCATCGTGATGCCGGGGTTCGCGTGACCGAGGCGGCGGGAGAC
>JALYXG010000573.1 GCA_030947205.1 Chloroflexota bacterium | reverse complement strand
CGTGATCGAGCAGTGTGCCGCCCACGTCGCGCTGATCCGCGAGGGCACGCAACGTTTCGGCCAGCGTTCGCGCTTCGTCGCGAACGGGCACGATGACGCAGATTTCGCACGCAGGGTCCGGCGGTGTTCGGACGAAAAGCCCCGGATAATCGCACGGATCAGTCGGTGCAGGAACTCGCTCGGAACGAATCAGGTCGGGGGCGGAATGCATCGAGCGCGCCTTCCAGCATAGGGGGTGGCGATCTCATCCAGTTGTACGGAAGATCGTACTGCACGATGCGTTCCGCGACATGGGAAGAGATGCGGAGGCGAGGACGTCGCCCATTGCCTATCAGCCGCTGACAGGTTCGTAATGGACTTGATTGCGGTCGCCCGCTTTGGCGGCGTAGAGGGCGGTGTCGGCGATGCGGATCAGGGTGTCCATCGTCGTCGCGTCCGCCGAGTCGTCCTTGCTCCATTTGACGTGTAGACCTATACTCCTGCCTGAGGCTTGGAATCGGAGGCTGCACTATGGCGACCGCGACAACGCACGTTTCAACGAATGTCAATGAGATCGTCTCCGACCCAACAATCCTCGGGGGAGAGCCAACCATTGCGGGGACGCGCGTGCCCGTTCGGGCGGTCGTTCTCATGTATCGGATGCACGGCGGTGATCTCGTCCGCACGCAGCGATCGCTGCCGACGCTTACCGAGCGGGAGATCCATCTCGCCCTCGATTATTATGAGCGGCATCGGCGCGAAATCCTCAATTATATGCGGAAGAACGGCGTGGACGAGGATTTTCTCCGTCGGGAAGCGTAATGGCGCGTTCCATTATCTATCTCGATGAATGCGTGGATCACGACCTCATCCCTTTCCTCCAAGCGCGTGGTGTCCGCGTCGAGACCGCCCAGGGGCATGGACAACGGGATATTGCCGATGACGCGCAATTGCGGTTCGCGGCGGCGCGTGGCTGGATCATCCTTTCAACGAATCCCGATCATTTTCGGCACGAGCACCGTCGGGCCGCGCGGGAAGGGTGGACCCACGCCGGGATCATCACGCTCGCGCCGGAGGCGATGCATCAGCCGCGCTTCTTCCTGCGCTGCTCCATGCTTATTGACTGGATGGAGCGCATGTTCCCGGACGCGCGCAACCGCCTCCTTCGCTGGTCGGACGTGCAGGCATCGTTGCAGCGCGGGGAACGATTGCCGGGATACGACACTGAGCACGTCGCATATGCGAGCGGCCAGACGCTTGCTCCACCCCCGCAGTTGCTTGCGGCGATCCACGTGCTACGAACAAACTGAATGATGGTTCTTCGCTGTGAAGTTCTGGGATGGATGGAGGCTTCTATGCCTCCGTGCTGGCGTCCTCATATTGGACGCGGTTGCGGCCGCCCGCTTTGGCGGCATAGAGGGCGGTGTCGGCGATGCGGATCAGGGTGTCCATCGTCGTCGCATCCGCTGGGAAGATAGCGACGCCGGCGCTGATCGTGGCGCGCACTTCCTCGCCCGATGGGAGATCGAGGCGGTGGCGGGCAACATTCGCGCGTAGCCGTTCCGCGACGATCAGCGCCTGCGCGCCGTCCGTCTCCGGCAGTACCGCGATGAACTCCTCGCCGCCATAGCGGCCAACGAGGTCAATACTGCGCACCGCCTGGGTGGCGATCCGCGCCAAATCCCGCAGTACGCGGTCGCCGAACTGATGGCCGTAGGTGTCGTTGATGCTTTTGAAGCGGTCGAGGTCGAAGAAGATCACCGCGAGCGACCGCCCGTAACGGCGCGATCGTTCCAGTTCGCGTTCCAATCGCTCCAAGAGTGCGCCCCGGTTGAATAGGCCGGTGAGCGCGTCCGTTTGCGCGGCGTGGGCGACGGCATCGTGCCGTTGGGCATTGCGGAGCGCGACCGCCGCGTGGCGCGCCAGTTCGGCGACAATCGCCGCATCGTCCGGCGTATAGCGAGCGCGCACGGCGCTGCCGACCATGATCGCGCCGATCATCTGCCCCTCGACGCGCAGCGGCGCGACGATCACCGAGCCGAGCCATGCGAAGTCGTCTGGCGGCGCGCCATTGAAGTGCGTGGGCACATCGCTGACGAGGAAGGGCTTGCTCGTCTCGGTCATCGCTTTCGTCAGGCTGTATGTACCCGGTTCGATCCCCGTGAAAAGGTCGGGGTTGACCGCGAATGGCCCGCGCCCGTCGGCGAGGCGGAGTGTGCCGCCCTCGGCAATCGTTAGGAGCGCCGCGCCCTCGTACGGGACGAGCCGGGCGATCTGATCGAGCACCGCCTCGACGACCGCGCCCGGATCGAGCGACGCGCCGAGCGAGATACCGATGTCGAGCAGCGTTTCCGCGCGGACGGCACGCCGCTCGGCGCTCGCGAACCGCTCCGCCTGCTGGATCGCCACGCCGATTCGCTGCGTAACCAGTTGGAGCAGTTCGAGGTCGAACTGGTCCAACGACTGCGCGCTTTGCACATCCACCACGCCGAAGACCGCGCCACCCACGAGGACCGGCACGGCGATCTCGCTCTGCGCACCCGTCGCGAAGGGAAGGAATTCGGCCTCGGCCGCGACATCCTGAACGAGCGCGGGCTGCGCCGTGCGATAGACACGCCCGATCACGCCGCGATCAATTCGCACCCGCTCGATCACCGTGCCCAGCCCGGCGTGTGCGCGGGGAACGAGGTCGTCGCCGTCCCGTTCGTAGAGCGTCACCGAACTCTGCCCGAGGGAGGCGGCGAGCGTGTGGACGAACGTGCGCACGGTTTCATCCATGTCAATCATCACGATGCTCACGGAAGCGACATCTTTCCCCTACCCCGCACTCTGCATATCTATGGACTTCAACCTATAGTTATGTATACGCACAAACAAATCTGTGCGGCAGGGCTAGTATACGGAAAACACCGGCCCGTTCCGCGCCATTCGACGCTAATTGACTGGCAGTTCTGTCATGTCACACCCGGTGGCTGGGGCACGCCTCTCCTCGACCGAGGGAACAGAATCATCATCGCCACCGTCTCCTTTCCAGAAGCGTCGAATCGTTCGCCGCACAGAATACCGAGGAGGCCCACCATGTTCGCAGCAGCCGGTACAACCCTCGCCCTCTCCCAGCGTGTCAAGTTCGTCCTCATCGCCGGATTCCTCGCCCTTTCCTTGCTCGTCGGGGCGAGCGCCACCGCGACCCACGTCGGGGCGCAGCCCGTAGATCGGGGGCTCGACGGCTTCAGCAACGCCTGTGCCGACCTCCAGGATCAGGCCGGCGCACTCGTCGCCGAGTACAGCAGCGTCGGGCGCGCGAACGCGTACGATCCGCGACTCGGTGACATCCTGGCGCAACTGCGGAGCCTCGGAACGACGTGGCAACAGATCGGTTGCCAGGGGGTCTACGGCAACATCGTCGGTTTTCGCCTCGTGAATCCCGGCAAGACGGGCGTTCGCCTGGTTGACCCCGGAGTCTTCAAGGAGCAGGGGACGCTCCCGCAGCCGGGCGTTCGCCCGGTCAATACCGGAGTCGTCAATCTCGCAGGCTAGTCGCTAACCGCACATCCCGAAGATACGCCGCCGCATCCTGACATCGGGATGCGGTTTTTTGGCGATCTCGGACCATTCATCGGGCGCTGCGGTTCAGAAATACCGCGTATCGGCGGTGTGCGCCGCGTATACTAGGGGCGAGACGCGCGATGCGGCGCGGAGAAGGGATGATTCAATGGCCGATGATGCACCGACCGACCGCCTCCCGAACGCGGCGCTGCTCGCCGCGCACCCGCTGATTATTGCCGCGAACCGTGGCCCGGTGGAGTTTACACGGGGTGAGGACGGCAGATTTACGCACAAGCGGGGGAGTGGCGGCGTCGTCACGGCGATGAGCGCTTTGGGGAAGTACGTGGATCCGATCTGGGTGGCGAGCGCGATGACCGAGGGGGATCGTCAGCAAGCGGTCGCGGCGGGCGGCGAGCCGGTCGTCGTCAAGGATCGGGGCCAGCCACCGCTCAAAATTCACTTCGCGACGGTGCCGCCGGAGACGTACGACCTCGCCTACAACGAGGTCAGCAACTCGATCCTCTGGTTTTTGCAGCATTATCTCTGGGATGTCGCGCACGAGCCGGACATTGACCAGCAGGTCTGGCGGGCGTGGGATGTCGGCTACTCGATTCTCAATCTGACCTTCGCGAACACGATCCATCGCGCCGCCGAACTGGCGAAGAGCGAGCGCCCCATCGTTATGGTGCAGGATTACCACCTTTACCTCACAGCGGCGCTGGTGCGGGAGCGGCTGCCGCACGCGCTGATTCAGCAATTTATTCATATCCCGTGGCCGGACAAGGATTACTGGCGTTTCCTACCCGCGCGCATCCGCCGGGAAATCTGCCTCGGCCTGATGGCGTGCGACGTCGTCGGTTTCCAGACAAACGATCACTGCCACAACTTCATCCATACCTGCGTCGAGAATGTTCCCGACACGGAGGGAGACCACG
>JALYXG010000563.1 GCA_030947205.1 Chloroflexota bacterium | reverse complement strand
TGTGGTATCATACTCGCATACGTACAGGGCGCAGTGTCGCCCTCTTTTTGCGCGAAGGGGAGCATGGCAGACCGATGTCCGTGGAGATCGAATCGAGGACGCAGTTTCTCGCGAATACAATGCGTTTCACCGTGATAGACGCGCGCGGGAGCGTCAGTTTCGTCGCTCCGGTGGGCAGTTTGAAGCCGCTGATCGCGGCGTGCAGCCACCGCCCGTCATCCGTCGGCGAGTTATTGCGCGCCGTCGCGCCGTACGACGATCAGGTGGCGAAGGATGTCGCCAGCGGCCTCGCCGTCTTCGACGAGCACATCACGCCGGACACCTCCGAACGGCTGCACCGGCTCCTCGACGCCGCGCCGGAACAAACGCCGCCCGTCTTCCGCGTTCTCGACGAGCGGACGCGCGAAGCGAGTATGAAAGCGGCGCGGGGCGGCCTCGTGCTCTTTAATCTCAAGGCGCGGCGGATCGTCCAGGTCCACAACAACGTCCTGCGCGTGCGTCGCCGCGACCGTGGCCGCATCCGCTCCGGTGGCGTCCCCGTGGACGATCAACTCTATTCCTACGAACTCCCCGCAGACTGGTCGCTGGTTCCGTAGGATTGGACCGAGCGCAGAGGACGCAGAGGGCGCAGAGAAGAGATGAAAAAGGTGGCGCGTTGGAGTGAGAACTCCATGAGCCACCGTATTTTTCGCTCGTCTTTCTCTGTGCTCTCTGTGTTCTCTGTGTCCTCTGCGCTCGATCCAATCCTATGGGCGGCGGTCGGTGGGGGTGTTGAGGCCGGGGAGTTTGCGCTTGCGGCTGGCGAGATTGCCGAAGAAGAGCCGCCCGAAGGACGATTTCATATCCTCGTTCATCTCATCGCTCGTGCTCTGCAGGAGATCGCCGCTCTTGCCTTCCTGTGTCGCCCACTCGGCGCGGGCATCGCGCGCTTTCGTGAACCACTCCTCGATACGTGTCTCGCTCTCCTCGCCGGTTTCGGTGAGCAAGGCGCGCAGTTTTTCGAGTTCATCAATCTGCCGGTCGAGCCAGCGGGAGATGCCGACGCGATTCGTTAGGAAGATGTCGCGCGACATGACCGGATCGCCCGCAGCGAGGCGCGTCGTGTCGCGGAACCCGCCAGCGGTGAGCGTCTTCATGTCCCGCCACGATGAGTCCGCACTGAGCGCATGGACGAGTGCGGCGGAGACGGCGAGCGGCAGATGGCTGATGCCGGCCACATAGGCGTCGTGCTCCGCTGCGTCGAGGAAACGCGGCGTAGCGCCGAGCGCGTTGACCAGCCCGACAACATTCTGCACCGCCGCGTCGCCCGCTGTGACGGTCGGGATGACCACCCACGTCGCTCCGGTGAACAACTCCGCGCTCGCTCCCTCGATGCCGCGCGTGTTGCCCGCCATCGGGTGGCTACCGACGAAATTGACCGTCGGCGGCAGGAGTTCGCGCGCCCATTCGAGCACTTCCGCCTTAGTGCTGCCGGTATCGGTAATCGTTGCCCCCTCGCGTACATGCGGGGCGATGATTTCGAAAACATCGCGCATCGCGCGCACCGGCGTCGCGAGGATCAGCAGATCGCACGCCTCGGCGATTGCCGGCAGCGAACTGACCGTGCGATCCACGGCGTTCAGTTTCCCTTTGGCGTACCGCTCATTCGCCACGTCAATATCGAAGCCGATAACCTCGATCTTCTGCTTGCCGTCCGCGCTCGCCCATTTGCGCAGGCCCATCCCGACCGACGACCCGATCAGGCCCAGGCCGATGATGCCGATTTGTTGCATGAATAACGCTCCTCAATCCGGTGCATCCCGCGTGAGAAAATATCACGATGACGCACCGGAGTATACCAGACATACCCTGCGGTTCACGGCTCAGCCGGGAATTTTCTCGAGGTCAATATCGCGCACCCAACCCTCGGCTCCGGTGGCGTCGCGCAGTTTGCGCCACACCTCGCCATCAACTTCCTGCGTTTGATTGAGGAACTGCAACTCGGTGCCGGGTGGCAGCGACTTGATAATGGCGCTCGATGTGCTGGCGTCGTTGCGAAACCTGATCGTGAATCCACCGGCGATACGGAAATTCGCCTTAAACGCGGTCGGCGTACCGGAGGCCCGCGCGCCAGTGCCCGCCGTGCCTCCTGTGGGGGCGGTGCTGTTCGCGGCGGCGGCAGGATTCGCCACCTGCGTCGCGTTCGCGTTCGGCGTGCCGGGTCGGACGGTCACCGCAGGGGTAATCAGTTGCGATCCGGCGGCGGACGAACCGGACGGCGCGCGCGACGCGGGTACGTCGGTCACAGTCAGTTTGTTCGAGAAATCGGGCAAGATGGTGATGTGTGTATAAAGGTAGATGAACCCAGCGAGACCGATGACGATGCACAGCGCCATCGCCACGCCGAGCGTGAAGCCATTGCGGCGCGAATGCTGTTCGAGCCGTTCCGCCAGCCCGGTATTGCCAATCGGGTCCCGATCTCCTGCCACGTCGTTTCCATCCTCCACCACGCCCGCGCCGACAAAATGACAGGGCATCATATGCGTTATACGTACGCGCGGTCAAATGCTGCTATGAGGGGCGTGACTGTGTCGGTATGGGACTTGCGCAGACCGATCCATGTACGGGCCACGCAGGATGTGGCCGGAAAGGAGCAAGGCAGGATGCCACGTGGAGACAAATCCGCCTATACCGACAAGCAGAAGCGGCAGGCGGAACACATCGAGGAAAGCTACGAGGAGCGAGGTGTCGCGAAGGATGAGGCCGAAAGTCGCGCTTGGGCGACCGTCAACAAGGTGGACGGGGTCGGCAAGCAGAGCGGTTCCGGTCGCGCCCATCACGCGGACAAGAAATCTTCGTAAAGGGTTCTCTGAGGTACTATTGTGTGACCCTCGGGTGGAGCGGGCTTCAAGTCCGTTCCGCTGCGTTACCCAGAAAGTTTGCCCCCGCAATCGGCTAGGTCTGCTCCCTCTCCATTCGACCGATGTGCATACAATGCGCGCGGCGTATCCTGCGAAGAGACATGGGCCGGGGATGACACGGGTCGCCTCAGGCCGCAATAACGGAGCAGGATCATGCAGGGATTTTACTGGTTAATCGAGGGGCGGCTTGCGGGGTGTCCGCGCCCCGGTAGTCGTCGTGGCGGCAAGACCGGCGACGCCTCCCCGGAAGACGCGCAAGTGGCGCTCGATGATGATCTCGCGTGGCTCCGCAGTCGCGGGATTCGCGCGGTGCTTTCACTCACCGAAACGCCGCTGGATAGTGATGTACCGACGCGACATGGCTTGGAAGTTCTCCATCTGCCGGTGGATGATCTCCACGCGCCAAGCCCCGCGCAACTCCATTACGCCCTCGCTTTCATTGACCGGCAGCATGCGCTCGACCGCGCCGTCGCCGTCCATTGCCTGATGGGCCAAGGGCGTACCGGCACGGTGCTGGCGGCACATCGTATTCGCGCGGGCAACACCCCCGACACCGCCCTCGCGGAACTCCGCGCCCTCAGCCCCGGCGCGATCGGCAGCCCCGAACAAGAAATCGCCCTCCGCACCTTCGCCCGCCAGCGGGACTGGATTGTCTAGTCTGGTGGCATAGGCTTCAGCCTGCTACCACCAAGAAAAACGCTCCAACTGCTGGGTAATGGCCGGGGACGCAGGCTGAAGTCTACGCTACCGAAACGAATGGTTACGTTGACACTGTATGGGACGGATGGCACGATGCGCGAGCGGAAACTGCGCGGTTTTGCCGCATGGGGCGTGCGGGTGACGAGCGATTAACAAGGAGCGGCAATGCCACAATTGACGGGCGGGCAAGCATTGGTCCAATCCCTGGCGCGGGAAGGGTTGGAAACGCTCTTTGGGTTGCCCGGCGTGCAGCTCGACTGGGCGTACGACGCGCTCTACGAGGAGCGCGACCGCATCGCCGTTTACCACACGCGCCATGAGCAGGCGACCGCCTACATGGCCGATGGATACGCGCGGACGACGGGGCGGATCGGCGCGTGCATGGTTGTGCCGGGGCCGGGCTTGCTGAACGCCAGCGCCGCCCTCGCCACCGCCTATGGGTGCTCATCGCCCGTGCTCTGTATCGCGGGCCAGATTCCAACCGCGACGATTGACAAGCGATACGGGATGCTCCACGAGGTACACCGGCAGCGCGAGTTGATGGCATCGTTCACCAAGTGGATCGGACGCGCGGAAACCCCGGCGGCCGTCCCCGGCGTCGTGCGCGAGGCATTCCGACAACTGCGCACGGGCCGACCGCGCCCGGTCGGGATCGAGGTCCCGGCGGACATGCTGCAAATGACGGAAGAGGTGACGCTCCTCGATCCGTTCGCGACCGAGCGGAGTGCGGGCGATCCCGACCTGTTGAGACAGGCCGCCGATCTGTTGCGCGCCGCCGAGCGCCCGCTGATCTACAGTGGCGGCGGCGTGCTCAGTGCGGCGGCGTGGGATGAGTTGGGGGCAGTCGCCGAACTACTCGAAGCGCCGGTCGTCATGTCGCTCGACGGGCGCGGCGCGCTTTCGGATCGGGAGTATCGCGCGCAGACGGGCCTGTCCGGGATGCGCCTCCTGCCAGACGCCGATGTCGTGCTGGCGGTCGGCACGCGGTTCTTCCAGCCCGCCGTCGCGTGGGGATTGCCGCCGGGCGCGCGGGTGATTCGGATTGACATTGACCCGGACGAAATTACGCGCCACGGGCCGCCGACGGTCGGCATCGTCGGCGACGCGAAACCCGCGCTCGCCGCGCTGCGCGATCTGCTCGACGGCGCGCCTCGCCGCCCGTCGCGCGAGGCGGAGTTGCGCGCGGCGAAGGAGGCGGCGACTGTCCAACTCGCGGCCATCCAGCCGCAAACGGCGTACAGCGCCGCGATCCGCGACGCACTGCCGGATGACGGTATCCTCGTCACGGACCTCACACAGGTCTCGTTCTACGCGACGCTCGGCTACCCAATCTACACACCGCGCACCTTTATCGGCCCCGGCTATCAGGGCACGTTGGGTTCCGGCTTCGCGACCGCACTCGGCGCGCAGATCGGCAACCCCAGCAAGAAGGTCGTCGCGCTGATGGGCGATGGTGGCTTTCTGTACAACGTCCAGGAACTGGCGACGATGCGGCAGCAGCGGCTCAATGTCGTTGGAATCGTCTTCAACGATAACGCGTACGGCAACGTGAAGCGGACGCAGCGCGAATCATTCGCGGGCCATGTCATCGCCGCCGACCTCGCCAACCCGGATTTCGTCGCGCTTGCGGAGGCGTTCGGCATTCGCGGCACGCGCGTCCGCGATCCTGACGCATTGCGAAGCGTGCTCGGCGATGCCCTCGCCGCCAATGAACCGGCGCTGATCGAAGTCGCCGTCGGCGAGATGCCGAGCGCCTGGCACCTCGTCGGCCCTGGCGGTGGCGCATACCCCGTCCTCTGGCCCTCCTGAGTACGGACGAAACCGGGGAGAACCGCAAAGGACGTAGAGAAGAAAGGTTGAACCACCAAGACACCAAGAACACCAAGAAGGGAAGAGAGGGTTGCTGAGATTCCCGCCAATCTTCTTCGTATTTCTTGGTGTCTTGGTGGTTCAACCTCCCTTTCCCTTCTTTGCGCTCTCTGCGCCTCTGTGGTTCTCCCCGGTTTCCTCCCCTGTGTCGCCTGCTGCGGATGCGCGAATGTAGGATGGGCCGTAACTAACGCGCTGTTCGTGCGTTATTGAGAGGGGAGGGGAGGCGGCGCGTGAGGCACGCGCCGGTGGATGCGAAGAAACGGTTGCGGTATCGAGTCAGTGTGATAGGATACCGCCCGTGGGAAATTTGGGGAGGGGTATGGAACCAGCACAGCATCGTGATCGCCGGCCCGCGAAGGCGTGGCTGCATGCCCGTTGGGTCAGCATCGTCCCGGCGCTGATTTTGATTTTCTTCGTCGCGAGCGCGGCGCTTTCTCCCCGCACCACCCAGGCGGTAGACGAACCTGCCGACCCACTCACCGCACCCTCGCTGCCGACGGCGATGGCGTCCGATGCGAGCGCGCTGGACGGGGCCGATCCGATTTCGACTTCGATTATCCCCGCCACCTTCACCGCCGGGGGCCTCACGAGCGCAAGCAGCAATGCGCAGCCGACGGCGCCGCCGCTCCTCGTGCCGACTTCGACGCCCGCGCCGACGATTGCCGCCGCAGCAACGACCATCCCGCCGACCGCGACACCCTCCGGGCCGACGCCGACGCCGAATCAGGGCGCGGCGGGCAATGCGCAGCCGGTGGACGGCACGATCCGCGTGCCCGTGCTGATGTACCACTACATCCGCGTCAATCCCGTCGCCAGCGACCGGCTCGGCTATGGCCTGTCGGTGACGCCGGCAGACTTCGCGGCGCAGATGGAATGGCTCGTTAAGAACGGCTATCACGCTGTCTTTCCTTCGGAACTCACTGCCGCGATGACGCAGAGCGCGCCGCTGCCGACCAAGCCGATTGTGCTCACTTTCGACGATGGCTACCGCGATTTCTACGACCAGGCATGGCCGGTGCTCAAGCAGTACGGCCTGAAGTCGTCCAGTGCGGTGGTTACCAATTTCGCGGACAAGGGCGACCGGGGCGACCTGCAATACATGAACTGGAACATGATTAAGGAACTCGACCAAAGCGGCATGGTCGAGATCGCTTCGCACACGCAGTCGCACCCCGACCTCACCCGGATGTCCACCGGACAGCGATGGGCCGAACTCTCGCAAAGCAAGGCGCTGATCGAGCAGCAACTTGGCCATCCCTGTGCGACATTCATCTACCCCTCCGGTCGGTATGACGGCGCGACGGTGGCGGACGCGAAGCGGGCGGGCTACCAGATCGCCTTCACGACCAACGACGGCAAAGTCCGCGCTCCACAGGACACTGGCGTCATCCTCCAATTGCCGCGCGTCCGCGTTGCGGGTGGTACCACCCTCGCGGG
>JALYXG010000522.1 GCA_030947205.1 Chloroflexota bacterium | reverse complement strand
AGCTTACCAACTTAATCCGGTAACGATTTGGTGGCACAGGTTTGCAACCTGTGAACCCGGCATGCCGCCCGGAGGGCACCCGGAAACCTGCCCCACCCGATTACCTGGTTAAGTTGGTAAGGTTCATTACAACTACACGCGGCTCGTTGGGCATTGTCAAGTGCAGTACGACGCACGATGCGGCGTAGTAGCGCGATCACGCATTACGTCGTTTATGATGCAGGCAGGGTCCGTGCCGATCACGGGCGCGGACAGCATGTTCAAGAGGTCTGTGCTACAGGAGGAGTGACTGGATGCTCCCTTTTCCGACTCGTATCATCCCGGTGACGACGACGTATCTGCATATCCCGGCGCGCGGCGACTTTCGTCCCGCGTTTATTGAGAACCCGGATCTCCTTGTCCTCGAGGCGCGCGAGCCGTCCGTCCCGTTCTATCGCTTCCTGTACGATGCGGTCGGGCGCGATTTCGTCTGGATTGACCGCCTCACATGGACGGACGAACAGTATCGGGAATATCTCTCGCGACCGACCACGACCGTACTCGTGCTGTACTTCCGGGGTATACCCGTTGGCTACATAGATCTGGATGCGTCTGCGGAGGCGGAAACGGAAGTGGTCTACTTCGGCCTCGTCCGCGCCATGCATGGTCGGGGTTTCGGGAAGCATCTGCTTTCTGCCGGTGTGCAGCGCGCCTTCGACGATGGTGTGGAGCGGGTCTGGCTGCACACCTGCACGCTCGATGGGCCGCACGCGCTCGCCAATTACCGGGCGCGCGGCTTCATCTCGTACAAAACGACAACGCAGGACGAACCCGTGCCGCTCGATTGGCAGTCGCCCGCACCGACGGCAAGAGGAAACAGGGATTGAGCGCAACGGCGTTGGCATCGTAGTTTTGTTGCTATACAAGGGTTTGCCGGACATGCTGTCGGCACGAATAGTGCAGTACGCGAAGCGAAAGCGATGTTTTTGCCTTCGTGTCCAAAGGAGAATACTGGCCATGTCCCCGATGCGTATTCGTCTGCTCCCCGGCCTCTTCGGCCTCGTGTTCGCGCTCATGCTGAGTGCATGCAGCCTCGGCGTCAGTTCTTCGTCGCCGACGAAAGTCGGTACGCTCGCCCCAACGCTCGCGCCGACAATCGCGCCGACAACGGCTCCCTCTTCCGGTTCGGCGACGCCCGCGCCCACGGCCACCACAGTCGCGACCAGCCCGAGCGGCACGATCACGGCGGGGACAAGCACGGCCAACAGCGCGACCGCCGCTGGCACGGGTTCGATCACCAGCACGCCGGTCACAAATGTGATCAGCGCGCCCGTGTCGGCGTCCGGCCAGCCGCTTACCGTCGCGCAGATCAACCAGAAGGTGCGCGCGGCGGTCGTCCAGATCACCAACAATCAGAAGGTGCAGGGGAAGTTCGGCGCCTCGAATGGCGCCGCCGTGCCCGCCGGCGTCGGCACTGGATTCATCTTCGATAAGCGCGGCTACATCCTGACGAATAACCACGTCGTCGAGGGTGCAAGCTCGCTCACCGTCGCGACGACGGACAACAAAACGTATGATGGCAAGATCGTCGGCACGTACCCGCAGGGCGATCTCGCGGTCGTGCAAATCAACGGCAATGGCGACCTGCCGACCGTCGTGCTCGGCGATTCGAGCACGTTGCAGGTGGGCGATCCCCTGGTCGCAATCGGTAATGCGCTCGCCCTCCAAGGTGGGCCAACCGTGACGGCGGGCGTTGTGTCCGCGCTCGGCCGGGTGGAGCAGGAGCCGGGCAGCGGATCGAATAGCGCGAACGGCCCCTTCCTCGTTGACCTGATTCAGACGGATGCGGCGATCAACCCCGGCAACAGCGGCGGGCCACTCCTGAACGTGGCGGCCCAGGTCGTTGGCATCAACACATTGGGCAGCACGCAGGCGCAGGGGATCGGCTTCGCGATCTCGATCAACTCGGCCAAGCCCGTCGCGGACGCGCTAATCGCCGGCCAACCGGTACCGCGACCCTTTATCGGCGTCACGACCGGTTCGCTCAATCCGCAGCAGGATGCGCAGTTGAATCTGCCTGCGAATACCGGTGTCGGCATTGCCACCGTGCAATCGGGCACGCCCGCCGATAAAGCGGGGCTGAAGACGAATGACGTCATCACCAAGTTCGATGGGCAGACCGTCCAGGGCGAAGAAGGCTTTGTCGGCCTCCTGCTCAGGCATAAGCCGGGCGACACGGTGACGTTCACCATCCTCCGCAGCGGGCAGCAGCAGGAGATCAAAGTGACGCTCGGACAAGCGCCGACCAGCTAATCGTGTCCACCATCGCAGGATGAAACACCGCGCCGTCTCAAGCACGAGGCGGCGCTGTTGCGTCGCTACGGCGCATGTTGGCACCAGCTATGCAATAACGGCCCTACAATCTTCTTTCTGGTAGGTTTCTTCGCGAGTACAGGGGCGCAAATGACGACGACACACGGAGTTTCCACGGACGACACGCAGCAGCACGACCCCGCACACCGAACCGTTGCCGAACATTACCGGCGACAGATCCGGGGCACCGGCCGCGAGGCGCGCTTCCTGATCGCCCTCGCCTTCTTTCTCACCTTCGGCATCGTCCGGTTCATCACCTATTCCATCCGCTACCACTGGCTCCCATTCCTGCACGACAACGTCACGAAGAGCGGCCTGCATATTCACCACTTCGTCTATGGGATCATCATTCTCCTCATCGTCGGCTACGTCGCGCTCGCCTTCCCGGAGCAGCGGGGAAAACGGCTGATCCTGCTTTCCCTGCTCTACGGCATCGCGGCGGCGCTAACGCTGGACGAGTTCGCGATCTGGCTGAACCTGGAGGATGTGTACTGGGCGAAGCAGGGGCGCGAGAGCCTCGATGCGGCGGCGATCGTCGCCACGCTCTTCCTCCTCGCGGGCACGGGCGCGCCCTTCTGGTCCGCGCTGTGGAAGGACCGTACGCGTCGCGCACCATGACTTTACCGCCTTGGGATGCCCTTTCTCTGTGCTGGCACGTCGCTTGCTAAAGACACAGGCGTTGGTAGTTACCATGTGACAGTCCATGATGCGTTATCAATTTGTTCTACAGGCATGAG
>JALYXG010000508.1 GCA_030947205.1 Chloroflexota bacterium | reverse complement strand
GAGGAGATGTCGCGATGCAACGCAGAGAGAACCAGACCCCCGTTTATGGCGACATCAGCCGTCGCCGTTTCCTGATCGTCACGGCAGGCACGGCCGGTGTCGCGCTGCTCGCGGCGTGTGGTGGTAGCAGTGCCGCGACGGCCGTGCCTACAACCGCACGCGTCACGGCCCCGGCTGCCGCGACAACCGGCTCCGGCGCGACACCGGCCGCGTCTGTAGTAAACGGCGCCGCATCTCCTCCCACCGCGCAAACCGGTCAGACGCTGGTGGTCAATGCGGTCGAGTACGGTTTCCAGACGAACGGCAGTGTGCCGGCGGGGCCGACGACGATCCAACTGAAGAACTTCGGCAAAGAGGTGCATGAAGTGGGCCTCGTCCGGCTGAAGGACGGAGCGACCGTGGAGCAGTTCCGCGCGGCGGCCATGAAGGATGAGGCTACCGCGTACCAGTTGGGGACCCTGGAAGGCGGGCCGAACCGGATCGGGCCGCAGGGAACGAGCGAAGTGATCCTCGATCTCGCGCCGGGCCAGTACGCGCTGGCGTGCTTCGTCAATACCGCAGACGGCGTCACGCACGCCGCGAAGGGGATGATCCTGCCGCTCCAGGTCACAGCAGCGACGGCGCCCGCGACGCCCTTGCCAACCGGGAACGGCACGATCCCCCTTGGGGGCAACGGTTCCGACTGGCCGGCGACGTTCCCAGCCGGGAAGAGCATGTACCGTGTGAGCAATAAGGCGGACGGGGTGCGTGAGTTCTTCGTCGGCAGGCTGGCGACGGGCAAGACGGCGGACGATCTCAAGCGAGCGCTGACGGATCCGGCGAGCAACGGCACCCCGGACTGGTTCGAGCCATTTGGTGGCATGGAAGGGTTGAAGCCGGGCGGCATGGGCATCGCCATCCTCGATCTCAAGCCCGGCAGCTATGCCGCCGTTGATAGCCCGATCGGGGAGGGTGAGCCAACACTCAAGGGATACACGGTCGCCGGCTAGCGTAGGTTGCCCGACGCCGCACCATTCCCCGACCCGGCGGACGATGGCTCAAACCATCGTCCGTGTCGGCGTACACGGCAGTGCGGCAGGAAGCGACGCGACGGAGGCGATCAACCGCGTCGCAGCGACCTGGGGCGAACAACGCGGTGTGGGGCGGTCACGCGTCGGAGCGCGGCGGCACGCCCGCTGCTATTCCTTCACCGATCGGTGTCAACAGGTAGCGCAGCACGTCCGTCGCGGAATAGGAAGGTGCGCCCGCCGACACGAACGGAGCCAGGTCGCGCAGATCGTCCCCTGCGGTTACGAGTGGCATTTCCGGACTACCCTGCCGGTCGCGCTGTGGCAAGCCAATCGTCGCCATCAGCCCGTTACACAGACACTTCCTGCCGACCGTCTCCTCGATCTTCCCGCCCTTGCGCACGTAGTCCTCGACCGGCTCGGCGGGGCAGCGGTAGCCAAGCGCGCCATCCGCCCGCATATATATCTGTCGCAAATAGCCCAAGTCACAGCGCCGCGGTCGGGCATCATACATCTCAGGGTCGGCGACGGAGCCGGGGACGGAGACCACCTTGAAAGGATAGCCGGTCGGCGACGCGAGCGGATCGGTCGTCACTGTGACCTGCCCGCACAGCGCTCGTTCGATGACCGTCCGTTTGATCTCCTCCGCGACACCCGACTCGCGGCAAAACGCGAACGCCGTCCCCACCTGCACCCCGGATGCCCCCTGCGCGAGCGCCTCACGCACTTTCTCGGGATGCCCATAGGACCCGGCGAGCCAAAACGGCACCCCGAGACTCTTGATTTTCGCGAGGTCCACGATGTCCTTTTGTCCGTAGATTGGCTCACCGTTGGCGTCGCACTGCAACGGCCCTCGGGGCGGGGCATTGTGGCCACCGGCGGTGGGGCCCTCGATCACAAAACCATCAACCCGTCCCGTCGCCCGCTTCAGGAGCGTCAGGGCGAGCGTGACGGAGGCAATAATCGCGAGGAAGCGCGGACGCTTCAGCGGGGACAATGGCTCGGTGATCAGGTCTTGCGGCACGAAGCGCAGCGTGCAGTCATCGTCCGCCGAGGCTCCGGCCACATGGAGTTTGAGAGCAGCGGGCGCATGGTCGGCAAGGCAGTCGAGGATGCCAGGGATCTCGAGCGGAATCCCGGCGCCCATCAGCACGTAATCGACGCCCGCGAGCATCGCGCCATAGAGGGAAAGCAGGTTGGGCAACTGGACCTTCTCGAGCAGGTTGATCCCTACGACCCCGCCATGCCCCTCCTTCGCGAGCCAGACCTCGACGAAGTTAGCGACGATGGTCAGCTCTTGGAGGGCCGTATGGACGCGCGCGGTATGCACCGGTTTCGCCCGGAAGGGTGCATCCGCCGCTTTCCCTCCCGGTATCCAGTACCGGTCGAGGACGCGCTGCGCCATGTCTGGCACGGGAAAATGGCGCAACGCTCGACGGAGATGCCCATCTGGATCGCCTTGCTGCAGATACCGTGCGAACACGAGATCCAAGGCCGTGCCGGATACCACACCCAACTGACCGTTGCGGGCAACCGTGTTCGCGAGCCTCCAGGAGGAGACACCAACCCCCATGCCCCCTTGAATGATCGTCGGTTCCATCCACGTCCTCCCTTTCACAACAAATCCGGCAATGATTCCGCGCAGTCCCCGTCGGTCGAGGGGGGATCGAGTTCGACACGCACGCTGCCATCTTTCAGGGCAGCGTGTTCCGGCAGATGCAGATCGCGGAGGAGATGGAGCATACGGTTGTTCTCCGACAGGACGAGCGCATAGAGGTGGTGGACCCCGCGCCGTCGCGCCGCCGCGATCAATCGCTGCGTCAAGGCGAGTCCCAGCCCGCGACCCTGCCAGCGGTCCGTGATGATCGCGGCATACTCCGAGCGATCCGTCCCGGCCTCACGATCGTAGCGAACGACGGCGATGATCGTCTCGGGTTCCGTCGGGTCGAGCGCCACGAGTGCGAACCGGTTTGTGCCATCGAGATCGGTGAAGTAACGTGCCCGCTCCGCTGTGAGTTCTAACACAAAGCCAAAGAAACGGAAGTAGACCGATTGCACAGACAGGCCCGCATGGAACGCCTGCAACGCGGCGGCATCGTCCGGGCAAATCGGCCGGAACGGCACGATCGCGCCGTCCGCGAGCACGAGTGTCCCCTCCTCGGCCGTATCTTCATCGTTCCCCCGTTCACCCGATGCCATGATACCAACCCTCCCGTCGCCCCTCGCGATCATCGCCGGTCCGCCGCGCCGCCAGTAACCGCAGGCCGTTGGCGACCACGATCAAGGTGCTCCCCTCGTGCGCGACGACACCGATCGGCAGGCGGATGAGCCCGAGCGCGGCGATCGGTGCGAGCACCACGATCACACCGAGCGCGATCGTGACGTTCTGCCGGACGATGCGGCGGGCGCGCCGGCTCAGGTCCACGCCGTCCGCGAGGCTCGCAAGATCGTCCGCCATCAAAGCAACGTCCGCCGTCTCCAGTGCGACGTCGGTGCCCGCACCGCCCATCGCGATCCCGACCGTCGCGGCGGCGAGCGCGGGCGCATCGTTCACGCCATCCCCGACCATCGCGACCGCGCCATACCGCTCCTGGAGTTCACGAATCGCGATCAGCTTCTGCTCCGGGAGCAGTTCGGCGCGCACGCTGTCCAGCCCGAGTTCCGCACCAATCGCCTCTGCCACGCGTGCGTTATCCCCACTCAGCATCACCGTCTGCCGCACGCCGAGCCGCTTGAGCGCCGCGATCACGCCCCGCGCCGAGGGGCGGATCGTGTCCGCGAGCGCAATGCAGCCGAGATACGCCGATCCCCGTGAGACGAAGACGACCGTCTTTCCCGCCGCCCGCAACGCCTCGGCGCGACGGAGCGCCGCTTCCGGTACCGTGACATCGGTATCGGCCAGGAGTGCGACCGTGCCGACGCGCGCATGCTCGCCCTCGATCACCGCCTCGACGCCGTTGCCGACGATCGCGCGGAAACCGCTCGCGTGGGGCAGCAGGAGTTCGTGCTCCGTCGCGCTCGCCAGCACGGCGCGAGCGAGCGGATGCTCCGAGTGCCGCTCCACGGCAGCAGCGACCACGAGGAGATCGTTGACTTCCACGCCAGGTGCGGGCACGAGGTCGGTGATCTCGGGCGTGCCGCGTGTTAGCGTCCCCGTCTTGTCGAAGGCGACGCAGTTCACCCGCCCGAGATCCTCCAGCGCGCCCCCGCCCTTGAAAAGGACGCCGCGCCGGGCGGCAGCGGCGATCGCGGA
>JALYXG010000472.1 GCA_030947205.1 Chloroflexota bacterium | reverse complement strand
TCAGTGACAGCGCGCACGATTCCGCCATAGCGAGCCTGCACGTCGCATGACCCGGTCTCGTCGCGGATCGCTAGTGCGCCACTGTTCGGGAGGGCGTGGAGCGACCCGCCGACCGAGGCCGAGACCGACCGTGTCCGCAGGCCGACGCGCCGCGTGCCGAGCAGCGTACCGGCGCGGTAATCCTCCCCATCGTGCCGTTCAATAGCGGTCGCAGCCTCGGTCGCGGAAAGGCCGAGTGTGGCGGCGTATGCGACAAAGACGGGCGGGCGGTTTCCGCGCGCGAGCACATCACCGGTGACGACCGTTTCACCAGTCTGCACCAATGGTGTCGCGTCACCCCCGAGCGGGTAGATGGTGACAATCTCTTCGCGCGCCGGGGCAACAATCACATCGCTGTCAGTCATGCGATGAATCCTCCATCGCCGCCGCAGTCCGGAGTCGCCCGCTGACATTCGGGCGTTCTGCCACAGACGATGCGGCGTCTACGGGCCGTCGGCGCGTGTCTATCACGATACCTGCCACGCCGCCGTGAACCGCGAGGCGGTTGTGGCTCGGCTTGCTTCCGTGGACCGTCAATGTTGCCGTATCGTCACACGCAATCGTCGTCAGCGCGTTGCTCGCGACATCCGCTTTCCATGTTCGTTCGCCCGCGATGAGTGTCGCTTGCCCGGCGCTACCCCGTCGGTCGCTCGTCAATGTTGTCCGCACTGCGGAGCCGATCGTGATGCGAGCATCCTGCGCGAGCAGGTCCGAGGCATCCGCCGGATAGGGGATCGAAAGGGCGCCGACCGCTGCGAAGAGATCATCGGTATCGCCGGTGACCATCGCGACGCCCGATACCGGGAGCAGATCGGCGACAAAGCATACGGCAGTCGAAGGAGAAATGAGGCGCGCGAGCGCGGGGCCGATGACCCAATGCGCGTTGTTTGGAATGCCAATCCGCGCCATCTCCATCAGATGAGATACCGCCGCGTGCGCGAACGCGGACGCGATTAGGATATCCTCGCGCGCCACAAGCGGTGCGACTGGCAGAGATGCGCGTCGTATTGCCCAGGCGCGCAAGGTGCGTTCGTCAATCGGAAAGGGGAGCCAACGCGCGATACGTTCGACTCCGCACCGCAGCAGGAGCGCGGGCGCTCCGCACGAAAAATCAGCCCCCGGATCATGGTGGACAACCACCGCAGGCTCATCCGCGACAACCATGGTCGTACCGTCGGACACATCCACGAAAACGCATGATGTTTCGGACGCTGCCCGCATCATCCGCGCTGCCGCGACGAGCGCTTCGGGGCGGGAAATTACGGAAGTCCCGGCGATCATCCCCGGCAGCAGATGACCGGCACGGATTCGGTTCAGCACGCTCGCGACGCGCGGAGCGAGATGATCGTCGCGAATCACCAATGTGGCGCCGACCGGTACAACGGTGGCAAGGTCTGCGTCCGAGGCAATGATGATGCAATGCGACGCTTCCACGGGCGCGTTCTCGCCGATCTCCGTGAGTATCTGCGCCGCCCAGACGGGCAATGTGCCGGGCGGGATGAGTACGAGGATCGCCTCGATTCGTCCGTTGTGCAACGCTTCAATGGTAGGCTTAACCCACGACGGGCCGCGCTCCGGGCGGCGGGGCGGCATCGCCGGCGAGGGGATGACCGTGGCGATGCCGAATCGTTCGATGGCTTCGAGTGCCGCTGTATCTGTCGCGGAGGGTTCACCGATTACACGGATATGGAGCGGCGACCCGGACACCACCGCCGCAGTCGCCATCGCTGCTGAGACGGGATAGCCACACTGTTCGCCGAGGTGCAGGAGCACACCAGAAATGCCGCGCTGTGGTTCGATGGTAACCGCTCCACTACGTGCGACGAAGCGCACATGCCCTTCGGTAGGAGCGAACAGCGTTGCAGCGACCTGAAGCGAATCCGCAGCAAAAACAAGCCGCTGGTGCGTCGTATTCTCTTGCGGCACGAGCGGTGTGCCAGGCATCTCGGTCGCAACGGTAGGCAATGATCTCACTCCCAGCGGTATTCGCGGTATGGCCGTCGAAATTCACCCAAAACGAACACCGTATGCCGCATCATTGGCGCCCTGCATTCGCGGATCGCGGGTGGTGAATCGCCTGATGATGATGGAGTGCGTCTCTGCCGACTGTTCGGGTAAGTGTATCATGCCGAACCTGTCGCGTCAGGACTTACGACGAACCGGATCGGAGTTCGGCGGAATCCAGCCAGATCGTCAACGGGCCGTCATTGACGATCGTGACGCGCATCTCCGCGCCGAATCTGCCAGTTTCTACTGGCACTCCCTGCGCTCGCAATGCGGTGATGACCTGCTCCACGAGCGGTTCAGCGATGGCGGGCAGCGCCGCGTGGACGAAACTCGGGCGCCGCCCCTTGCGGCAATCGGCATAGAGTGTGAACTGAGAGATCAGGAGGATTGCGCCGCCAATCTCATCAATTGCCCGGTTGATCTTGCCTGCGTCGTCTTCGAAAATCCGCAACGTTGCGATCTTGCGCGCAATGATTTGGGCGTCCTCCGCCGTGTCGGCATCGCCCACACCGAGGAATACCGTCATCCCCTGGTCAATCGCACCAATGATCTCATCACCGACCCGGACATCACTGCTGATTACCCGCTGGATAAGCGCGCGCATTTTTTATTGCCCTTCCTCGGCGCGTCGCTGGATGAGCGCGACCACATGGGCGGCAATGCCCTCTCCTCGCCCCGTAAACCCAAGCCCCTCGCTCGTTTTCCCTTTGATATTGACACACCCGGCACTGATACCGACTGCTTCCGCGATGCTCGCACGGATCGCGTCGGCGTGCGGGAGGAGTTTCGGCGCTTCGCAGACGATGGTCGCGTCTATGTTCACGACTGCCCATCCGGCGGCTGTGAGATGGCCGACGGCGGTACGGAGCAGGTCGCGACTGTCCGCGTCTTTCCATGCCATGTCTGACGGCGGGAAATACGAGCCGATGTCGCCGAGTGCGGCGGCGCCGAGCACCGCGTCCGTGATCGCATGGAGCAACACGTCGGCGTCCGAGTGACCAAGCAACCCGCGTGCGAAAGGGATGTGGACACCACCGAGAATCAGCGGGCGGCCGGCGACGAGGCGATGGACATCGTAGCCGATCCCGACTCGAAATGGCGGCTCATGCATCGTTGTGCTCCATCCTGGCCTGCAACAGCGCCCGCACCACCGTGAGATCGTCCGGTTCGGTCAACTTGATGTTGGCGCGTTCGCCTCGGACGACAGCGACGGCTTGGCCGTACGCCTCGACGAGACTTGCCTCGTCCGTCGTTGGCGGATGCGCAGTGTGATCCGCCCATGCGAACGCGTCGAGGAGGAGTTGCCAGCGGAACGACTGTGGCGTTTGCGCCGCCCAGAGCGACGCGCGATCCAGTGTCTCCACGATAACGCCTTCCACAACGCGCTTGATCGTGTCCGTTACGGGAGATGCCACGATTGCCGCTCCCTCTCGTCGCGCCGCTTCGACGCAGGTACGGATCGTTACGGTCGTCACCAGCGGGCGCGCTCCATCATGAATCGCGATTACGTCAACGCCCCCATGTCTGGCGAGCGCGCGGACGCCCTGCCGCACCGAATCCTGTCGGTGTGCCCCGCCCGCGACAATGTCGGTTCGCACGGGCCAACTTTCGCTGTCACGCATGCGTTCCCACTCCGCGATGCGATCCGCCGCGACGACGACGACGACCAACGGCACAACCGGTGCGAAGGCGACGAGCGAATAACTGAGCGCCGACCGACCGTTGATCTGGAGCGCGGCCTTATCCGTCCCACCCATGCGCGCACCGCTTCCGGCGGCGACGATGATCGCACCATCGGTCATTGGGGTCGCGATCGTAGGTCAGGAGAACATTTGACCGATACAGGATGTGCCATTTCCAGCCTTTCATGAATCTGATGATCCGAGTACTGTCGCCTCGGTGAGGGCGAAGATGTCCTCCGCTCATCGCATCAGCGTGGTGGCTCGCCAAAGTCCGTTCATGCCGATCAGCACGATCATAATAGCGCTGGCGACGGGGAGCCACTGCGCTACTCGTGCGGTATGGACAAAACGGCCCGGCGATCTGGTGGGAACGGGAATCAGGGTGAGGAGGATGCCGAGACCGGTGAGCACGGCGGCGAGGCCGACACTGAAGCCGAGGAGGATGATTAGCCCTGTGACGACGTGGCCGGCGGCGACGGCGATTAGGAGGATCGCGAGCGCATCCGGGCAGGGGACGATCCCGCCGCCGATGCCGAGTAGCAGGACGGATCGCAGACTCTCGGTGCCGGTGCCGGTGCTGACCTGACGATGCGTGTGTGCCGCTGTGCCGAACCATCCATGCGTGTGGACCGTTCCGTCCTCGTGTGTATGTTCCTCGGCAAGCGCGACGGATGCGCGCGGTCGGCCACGACCACGGATGGTGGCGAGCGCGACGCGGCGCGGCAAGAGCGCGACGCCAAGGACGATGATGCAGAGGCTCCCGATTGCCTCGATCACCGGTAAAAAGCGATCCGGCGTGACGGTATGCGTCCCGATCAGGAGTACGAGGCCGACTGCAATGACGCTCCCGGTGTGCGTGACGGTCAGGACGCCACCGAGTGCGACAGCATCGCGCGGGCGTCCCTGTCGCCCGATCAGATACGCGGCGACTAATGTCTTGCCATGCCCCGGTGTGAGGGCGTGCAGCGCACCGAGCAGGATCGCGATACCAAGCCCCGCGAGCGTCAGTGAACCGCCAGCGGGAAGGCGCACGAACCGTTGCAGGGTCGTGACCGACGCGTGATTCGGGTTGCGTTGCGGTAGGGGACGGGCCGCAAGCGGTACGGGGCCGCCCACCGATGTCGTCAAACGCAAGTCCACGTCGGCGCCGCCCTGGATGATGATCCCAAGCGGTGCGGCAGCGTCCGGGATCAACTCGACCGGTCGGCCGTTCGCGCGATGATTGTAGTGCTGGATGGATAGAGTGATTTCGTGCGACGTGGATGTTGCATCGAATGGCACATCGAAACGCGCCCGGACGGTCGCACCCGTCGCGTCCGCGCCCTGCAACGTGAAGTCGCGCAGGGTCGGCTGCATTTCCAGTGAGTTGGCAGCATACGTGATTGACAAGGGATTGCCGTCAGCAGAAACACGAATACCGCGTGCCAGGAATGCGCCGAATGTCGCCGCCTCTTGTCCATCGAGGATGCCGTCACCGTTCCGATCGGCGTCCGCCCAGATGTCGCGGAGGGTGAGCGCACCCGCGCTCACCGTCATCTCAATACCGATGCCGTCGGGCCGAACATGCACAGCGTCGCGTTCGTTGATCTCGTCGGCGGGATGCGCGGCGACCGGAGAGGAAAGGCAACCGACGATCAGCGCGCCGAGCGCGAAACGCACGAATGACCATGCACGGAAACCACGGGATTGACGCACAAAACCTCCCGAAAGATTGCACGATGTGTCGGGCGGGTTGTACCGCGAAACGAACAGGATGGCAACCGGATCGTTCGTCGCAGCCTACGTAGTACAATGCACGGCAAGTCTGCGACCGGCACATGGAACGGTGGAAGGAAAAGGAAGGGTAGGGAGCGTGAGCGACATCATCGTTGTAGCGAGCAGCAACGGCAGCGTGGGAATTGGTGACGCCATCGAGGTATTGCGGCGCGGTGGATCGGCGGTTGATGCGGTGGAGGCGGGCATTTTGCCGGTCGAATCGAATCCCGACGATCACAGCGTCGGCTACGCCGGCCTACCGAACCTGCTCGGTGAGGTCGAGCTTGATGCGTCCATTATGGACGGCAGGTCGCTCGCTGCGGGCGCGGTCGGCGCGGTACACAACTACGAGCATGTCATCACGCTCGCGCGGAAGGTGATGGAGGAACTGCCGCATGTGCTGATCGTCGGCCCCGGCGCGGAGCGGTTCGCGGCGGAGATGGGCATGGAGCAGCGCGACCTGATGACCGAGGAGACGCATCAGCAGTGGCAGGCATGGCTTGAGGAGGTCTTCCCGCCCGAGCAGGTCGGCAGCGTCCGCTTCCAGAAGCAGGTGCGCGAGTGGGTGCGGCGAATGGTCAACCCCGAAAAGAACACCGGCACCGTCAACTTCATCGCGCGGGATCGGAACGGCAACATCGCGACCGGCGTCAGCACGAGCGGCTGGCAGTGGAAGTATCCCGGACGGCTCGGCGACAGCCCGATTATCGCGGCGGGCAATTACGCGGACAACCGCTACGGCGCCGCCGCCTGCACCGGGCGGGGTGAGATGGCGATGCGTTGCGCCACCGCGCACAGCGTTGTCCTGTACATGAAGATGGGCATGCGTATCGAGGCCGCGCTCGCCGAGGCGATGGTGGATCTCCAGTCGCTCGAAGACCCCTACGCCGCCGGCATGAACATCGTCGCGCTCGACCGCGATGGTCGCCCGGCCGCTGCCACGAACCGCCCCGGTGCGACGTTTATTTACCAGACCGGCGATATGGAGAAATACACGCAGCAGCCCCGCATGCTCGTGCCCGACCCGCGCGGCGCGTCCGGTTTCCTCGCATAGTTTGCGCGTTGCACCTGGGGCTCTGCATCATTGCAGAGCCCTTTCCGCGCGGCAGGACGATGTTCCTCTCCGTTTCATTGTCGATTTCGGGCCACTCCGAACGACTATCTGATGTCAACAGCGATATGCCGTTGCTTCGATCAAGGAGGCTTCTGTGACTAAACCACAAACGCTAATGACAGGTCTTGTCTTCCCCGAGTCGCCACGGTGGCATGCTGACCGCCTCTGGTTCTCTGACTGGGGCGCGCACGAGATCATTGCCGTCGATCGCGACGGCACGAGCGAGGTGATCACCCGCGTGCAGTCGTTTCCCTTTTGCTTCGACTTCTTGTCTGATGGACGGTTGCTTGTCGTCTCGGATCACCTGCTCCTGCGCAGGGAACCCGATGGGTCGTTGGTAACCCATGCCAATCTGACCGGCCTCTCTGCATACCCGTGGAACGAAATTGTCGTGGATGGTCGGGGCAATATCTACGTCAACAACGTGGGCTTTGACTTTCCCGGCGGTGCGTTCGCCCCCGGAATTATCGCGCTGGCCACCCCCGATGGCGCGGTTCGGCAGGTCGCAGAGGGTGTGGCATTCCCCAACGGCATGGCGGTGACGCCTGACAACGCGACGCTAATCGTGGCCGAGTCCTACGCCAACAGACTGACAGCCTTCGATATTGCGGCGGACGGCGGTCTGTCGAACCGGCGGATATGGGCCGATACTGGCAACGATCATCCCGACGGGATTTGCCTCGATAGCGACGGTGCGGTCTGGTACGCCGACGTGGGAAGTAAACATTGCGTGCGCGTGCGTGAACGTGGAGCGGTGCTGCAAACGATCGAGCTTGACCGTGGATGCTTCGCGTGCATGCTCGGTGGGGCTGACCGAAAGACGCTCTTCATTGTCGCAAACGAGTGGAAAGGTACCGAGGAGAACATGACGAATGGGACACGAACGGGCCAGGTGCTCACCGTTGAGGCGTCCGTACCGGGCGTCGGTTGGCCGTAGGAGCGACGCCGGCTCACACCTGCGGCGAGCACGCGTCGCCTTGCGGCTCTGGTCTGTCTCGAACGGTCACGCACCGTGTCTTTGGATCCGGTAACGGTCTCCGGCTACGCCCCGATCCCTGCCGGACTGCGCCATTGACCCGCACGACCTCTGGTGCATTTCACAGTGGAAAGCGAGCAGTTCATGACCTACATTGCCGATCCGCGGGTTGACGCTTACATTGACGCGCTACCCGCGTGGCAGCAAGTCATCTGTCGCGAAGTACGAGCCCTGGTGCACGCCGCTGATCCTGCGGTCACCGAAACCATCAAGCGGACCGTCCAACCCTACTTCGTGCTGAACGGCAACATCTGTGCCCTGCTGGCCGCCAAGGATCACGTCAACGTGTTCCTCTACGACGGCGCGATCGTTCCGGACCCCGAGCACATCATCACTGCGGGCCACACCAACAAGAGCGCCCGCACCGTTGCCTTCCGCAGGGACGAGAAGATTACCGCTCCCGCCCTGAGCGAGATGTTCCAACGCATCATCGCCAACAACCGCGCGGGTGGCTGGCGCAAAATCACGCAGGGTCAGTAGGGCGCCAGTGCATTGATGCCGCCCCGCAGCCTCCCGCTGATGGGGCCCTCTGTGCCGTTAGCGGTCGAAGACAGGGGGGTGAAACGGGCTCTACGTGTGTGCCTATCCCTCCGTATCCTCATTCGGACACAAAAGTGCGGGGGCAGTCCTATCACCGCCCCCGCCGAAGTATGCGTTGTTGGGTGTTTAGAGCGGGAAACGCGGGTCGCTCGCCCGGCGTGCGCGCTCCAGGTCCTTGCGGGCTTCCGTCGCGCTGGGCAGGCCTTCGCCGCCATTGCGGAGGATACGTGCGTAGTAATCGTTGAACGACCCATCCGAAACGAGATTCTTCATCCACTTGCCGAACTTGTTCATTGCCAAGCTCCCTTTCTGTGTGTCACGAGCGGGCTATATCAATCTTCCCGCATCTTTATATACATGTAGTATAGCACTTCCCCGTACATTGTCAAGCATTTTGGCGAATTCGCGTGAGAATCGTCGGACAATACATTGCACGAGCGATGAAAGGGCGGTGAAAAGACGAGCGACATTCCGCGCGCGACGAAAAACGCCGTCCAAGTGCAGGCGGCGTTTCCGTATGAACGATGGAACGAGGGAGTTAGCCGAGCAGAACCTTCCGGGCGAGATCGAAGACTGGGCCGGAGAAGATGCCGAAAAAAATGGTGGCGAGCGCTGATAGCGCGAGGCCGAAACCGAGCCACGGCGTCCGCTGCGGGGTGATTTGCCGTTCCGGCTCGCGGAAATACATCACGGCGACGACACGCAGGTAGAAGTACGCCGAAACGGCGGAGTTCAGCGCCACAATAACGGCGAGCCAGGTCAGGTTCGCATTGATCGCCGCAACGATGATGTAATACTTCGCGAAGAACCCGAGCAATGGCGGTACGCCCATCAGCGACGCCATAAAGATCGTCATCGCGATGGCCGCGCCCGGAGCGGTCGAGGCGAGGCCACGGAACGATTCTATGTTGGTGCCACGCCCGCGCGCCTGCATCCACGTGAGGATCGAGAAGGCGCCGATGTTCGTGAACGCGTACGCAAACGTATAGAAGAGGAGTGCGCCGATTGCCTGGCCGTTTGCATCCGCCTTATTCGTGCCGATCTGGTATGAGGCCAGCCCAACAAGCATGTAGCCCGTATGCGCGATGCTGGAATACGCGAGCATCCGCTTCACATTGTTCTGCGCGACGGCGACGATGTTGCCAAACGTCATGGTGATGATCGAAAGGACGATCACGAGCGGCACCCACTGGTTCGCGGCGGGCGTCCAGCCATTGACGAGGACGCGCAACAAACCTGCGAACCCGGCCGCCTTCGGCCCGACGGACATAAACGCTGTCACCGGGGTCGGCGCGCCGTGGTAGGCGTCCGGCGTCCACATGTGGAACGGCACGGCGGCGATTTTGAAGCCGAGACCGACGACCAGCAAGAGCAAGGCAAGCAGGAGCGACGGATTGCCGGTCGCAATCTTCGCTCCCGCCACTGCGATCGCATCCAGATTGATCGTGCCCGTAATGCCGAAGGTCCATGCCATCCCGTAAATCAGGATGCCGGTAGCGAACGATCCGAGCAGGAAATACTTTAGCGCGCCCTCGTGCGAGATGCGACTCTGGCGCGAGAAGCCGGTGAGGACGTAGACCGCGATGGAGGTCAGTTCGATGCCGATGAAGACCATCACGAGGTCGCCGGCAATCGCCACCACCATCATGCCAAGCACCGAGAACGAGAGAATGACGAGGTATTCGAGCAGCGACATGCTTTGGAGTTGGACGAAGTTGCCGGAGACGAGCACGGTGAGCAGCGCCGTGCTCAACATTACGATCAGGAAAAAGATCGCCATGTAATCGTAGCGGATCGAGCCACCACCCGTTATCTGGCGATGATTGTAGGTAAAGAGCAGGCTAACGAGCGCCGCGCCGTAGCCGATCATCGAAAGGACGGACGCAAGTTGACCGACGCGCGCGGCGTGACTGCGACGCGACAGGGCGTCCATCAGCAGTAGCACGACCGCGAGACCGGTGACGATCAGGTGGGGCACGACGGTCACATAGTGGATACTGGGAAACGAGACATCCGGCATCGAGTGGTTCGTCCTTCCTTTACGGTATGGAGTCTGCCGCAGCCGCCGCAGTCCCGCCGCCGACAATCGGCGCAAGCAGCGCGCCGATCACGGGCTTCAGCAGTTTCATGATGGGCACGGGATAGATGCCGACATAGAGCACGGCGAGCGCCAACGGGAGGAGGGAGGCTACCTCGATCCGCGTCAGATCCGGGAAGCCGTTGTGCTCCTCGCGCGGCTCGCCGAAGATCACGCGCTTGTACATCCACATCATGTAGACCGCCGCGAAGATGACGACGAACATCGTGATCGCCGCATACGTCTTGTTCGGCAACCGGAACGAGCCGAGGGTGCTGAGATACTCGCCAACGAAGCCGCTCAGTCCCGGTAAACCGAGCGCGGCGAGCATGAAGACCATGAAGACCGAGGCATAGGTTGGCATTCGGTTCGCGATGCCGCCGAAGGCGCTGATCTGCCGCGTGTGCGCCCGCTCGTAGAGCACGCCGACGCAGAGGAACAGCCCGCCGGTCACGAGGCCGTGGCTGAACATCGTGATCACCGCACCCTGGAAGCCTTGCGGGTTGAAGGAAAAGATACCGAGCGTCACGAACCCCATGTGTGTCACAGACGTGTACGCGACCAACTTTTTCATATCCGGCTGCACCATCGCGACGAGCGCGCCATAGATGATCGCGATCACCGAAAGGATCAGGATCGGCGTCGCGAGGGTGTGCGAGGCGTACGGAAAGAGGGCGAGGTTGAAGCGGATCATCCCGTAGCCGCCGAGTTTCAGCAGCACGGCGGCGAGGATGACGCTCCCCGCCGTCGGCGACTCGACGTGCGCATCGGGCAGCCACGTATGCACCGGGAACATCGGCACCTTGATCGCGAATGAGATGAAGAAGGCCGCGAAGGTCCAGAGTTGGAAGGTGTGCGACCAGCCGCCGGGAATCGCGATCAGCGTGTTCAAATCCAGCGTCCGCGTGCCCGTCCGGTTGAAGTATTCCGTGTACATCGCGACGATCGCGACGAGCATCAAGAGGCTACCGGCGAGCGTGAAAAGGAAGAACTTGGTCGCGGCGTAGACGCGGTTCGCGCTCCCCCAGATGCCGATAATCAGCGCCATCGGGATCAGCACCAACTCCCAGAAGACGTAGAACAGGAAGAGATCGAACGAGATAAACACGCCGAGCATCCCGGTTTCGAGGATCAGGAAGGTCACGTAGTAGGCGCGGATATTCGTGCGGATACTTGCCCACGAGGCGAGCAGGGCGATCACACTCGACAGGGTCGTGAGCAGGATGAAGATCGTGCTCACGCCGTCCGTGCCGAGGTGATAGCGGATGCCGACGCTCGGCAGCCAGTTGAAATTCTCCTCCCACCGCAAGTTCGCCGTCTGCTGCGAGGAGAAGACGACGATCAGCGAGAGCGCGAAGGTGACGAGGGTGGCGAAAAGCGCCGCGTACTTGATCGCCGTCGGCGTGAGGCGCGGCACGAACAGCAGGAGCAATGCAACGACGGTCGGGAGATACAGTATCACCGAGAGCAAAGGGAAGTGATCCACCAGGTACCTCCTCGCGGGCACGCGCCGTTGCGGCCCGGACAGCGGCTAGCCAAACAACTGCGTGAAGATGTTCCCCCGCGCGATCAAGTAGACGCCGACGATCAGCACCGCACCCAGCGCGATGGCGAGTGCGTAGTTCGCGACAAACCCTGTCTGTACCCGCCGCAACCGACCGGAGGAGCGACTGACGACGGTCCCGACGCCGTTGACGGCGCCGTCAACGACGTAGCGATCGAATGCCCACAACGCCATTGCCAGCGCGAGTGTCCCCTTGACGAACAGCACATCGTAGACCTCGTCGAAGTACCACTTATGCCACAGCAATGTCCAGATCGCGTGCAACCGGTCGCCGAGTGTGTACGGGTTCGGGCTGAGGCGCATGTACATTGCGAAGGCGAGGAAAATGCCGCCGACGGCCACGACCGACGAGATGATACCGAACGTCCACGATGTGGACGACGAAACCGCGCCGTGGCTCTCGAACAGGTCGCTTCGGATCGCCTTGCCGAGGAACGTGTGGATCGCGCCGCCGTCCGGCGGGAAGCCGACGAGCGCGCCGATCACGAGCGAAGGGATCGCGAGGATGACGAGCGGCACGGTCATCGTCGCGGGCGACTCGTGCGGATGGACGTGCTCCTGATCGTAGCGCGGCTTGCCCTCGAAGGCGAGGAAGTAGAGTCGGAACATGTAGAACGCGGTCAGGCCGGCGGTAATCAGCCCGAGCACCGCGATCACCGGATAGCCGGCATGGTATGAACCGACGATGATTTCGTCCTTGGACCAGAAACCGGCGAGGCCGGTGACGCCCGAAATGGCGAGCGCGCCGATCAGGAAGGTGTACGCGGTGATCGGCATCTGCTTGCGCAGGCCACCCATCTTGAACAAGTCCTGCTCCTCATGCATGCCGTGGATCACGGAGCCGGAGCCGAGGAACATCAGGCCCTTGAACATCGCGTGCGTCATCAGGTGGAAGATCGCCGGGATGTATGCGCCGACGCCGAGTGCGAAGCACATGTAGCCGAGTTGTGAGACGGTTGAATATGCCAGCACGCGCTTGATGTCCCGCTGGACGAGGGCAATCGTCGCACCCAGAACCGCAGTGACGATGCCGACAATCGCGACAACATCGCGCGCCGTCGGCGAAAGATCGAAGAGCGGCCACGAGCGCGCGACGAGATAGATACCCGCCGTGACCATCGTCGCCGCGTGGATCAGCGCGGAAACGGGCGTCGGGCCTTCCATCGCGTCGGGTAGCCAAACGTGGAGCGGCACCTGCGCGCTCTTGCCGACCGAGCCGCAGAAGAGCAGAAGGCAGATGACGGTGATCGTCCCCTTCGTGATGTCGCCGCCGCCGACCTTTTCTTCCAGGTGCGCGAAAACATCGGTGAAGGTGAAGGTGCCGAATGTCGTCCAGACGAGCATCGTACCGAGGCCGAAGCCGACATCGCCGACGCGGTTCACCCAGAATGCCTTGAGCGCGGCCTTATTCGCGCTTTCCCGCCGGAACCAGAAGCCGACCAGGAGATACGAGCACAGCCCCACGGCCTCCCAGAAGACGAAGAGCAAGAGGTAGTTATCCGCGAGGACAAGCATGAGCATGCTGAAAATGAACAAAGGCAAATAGGCGAAGAAGCGATAGTAACCCGTGTCGCCATGCATGTAACCAATCGAATAGACGATGACGAGGAAGCCGACGGTCGTCACGACGAGCAACATCAGCGCCGTCAGGTGATCGGCGCGCAGGTTGATCGCGACTTTCAGTTGCAACGGGTCGAAGTCGTAACTGCCGGTATTCATCCAGGTGAACAAATGATTGTTCAGGGAGTCGCCGGCGTTAAGGCCGCGCACCTGGAAAAACGTCAGCCACGAACAGACTGCCGCGATCCCGACGCCGATGATCGGCGGCCAGTGCGCCTGCGACTTCAGCAAGCCCCGCCCGAACAGGATCGTGATGATGAACGCGGCGAGCGGTGCGCCGGGAATCAGCCAGAGGAAGTTCTCCATTGAACCGTCCTATCCCTCAATCATACCCAAACGTGCCAGCCAAACTCAGTCGCGCAATGTATCAAGACGTCCAACGTCCGTCGTGTCCTGCCGTCGGGCGATGGCGATCAGGATGGCCAACCCGACCGCCGCCTCCGCTGCCGCCACTGTAATCACGAAGAGCGCGAACACCTGGCCGGTGGCGGAATTGATCGCCCTGCCGAACGCGATGAAACTGATATTGACGGCGTTCAACATCATCTCGACGCACATGAAGATCACGAGCACATTGCGGCGCGTGAGGACACCGATCAAGCCGATCACGAAAAGAACAGCGCTCAGACTGAGATACCATTCCAACCCCGGATGCATGAACCCTCCCGAACGCGACCCTACGGCTTCAGCGTCTCAGCGAACGTGTCCGTCTCTTCTTCTTCCCGCAAAATCAGCCCCCGGTCGCGCTCCACGGTATAGACCGACGGCTCCCCGATCGTACTTTCCTGGGGATGACCGAGCGAGATTGTGAACAGGCTGCCGATCTCTCGGTCGCGCGCTGCTGTGTAGTCCGGTCGCGCCAGGACGATCGCCCCAATCGCGCCGACGAGCAGCACGAGCGACGAAATCTCGAACGGCACAAGGAAATCGCCGTACAAACTCCGACCGAGCGCCTGTGTATTGCCGCCGACCGCCGCGATCGCATCGGGCGTGAAGGAGCCACCCGCGCCGAGCGGGACGGTGGAAAGGATGACCGCGAGGACTTCAAGGAAGAGCGCAAGCCCGATTAGCGGCCCGACGAATCGCTGTACCGTGTGCCCGCCGTACATTTCCGGTAAATCTTCCATCCGCACCAGCATGATGGCGAACAGGAATAGGACGAGAATCGCGCCGGTATACACGATAATCTGCGTGACGGCGACGAACTCCGCGCCGAGCATCACATAGATGCACGCGACATTGAGGAACGACAAGACGAGAAAGAGCGCGCTATGCGTCGGGTTCCGTTGCAAGACGACCAACAGACTCGTCAGTGCAGCCAGGCCCCCGAAGATCGCGAAGAAGATATCGCCGCTCATTGCGCAAAATACTCCCGCGCCGTCGCGCCAATTTCCGCCAACTGGGACTTCTGATAGATCA
>JALYXG010000469.1 GCA_030947205.1 Chloroflexota bacterium | reverse complement strand
GCGGGCACTTTTACCTTGCCCGTGTCGAATACCTTGACGACATCGAACGCCTGGATAATCGGATTGGCGATGGAGGGGTGCTGCACATCTGTCTGCGGGATCGGATCGGCCACGGGTGCGGCATAGCCATGCACCGGGGCCGCAGCGGGCGGATAGTGCCCGTTCGTCGTTGGGTGTGTGACATGTTCCATCAGATTGAACTGCTTTTCCATCTTAATAGGCTTCCCTTCTTCTCGTTGGTCCGGCATCATTCGCCTCCGCTCCTTGCGTTCGCACATTCCCCGTGGGGGAACACCGACCCACGTACTTTCCTGACAAACTCACAGCGTATCCGTCCACCGATCACCATACGCTTCCCTGCTCCATCGAACATCGGCCATCTGGGGGGTTTGTGCTATGTCCATTCGGACAGTTCGTGCCGGGGGTGAGGTTCCCTTGCCTAGTGATTCAGACCGCTTGATCATCCATCTTGTTTCACTCCGCCCCGCTCGCCCCGTCGGATGAAGCAATGGAGCCGAACAGAGTAAACCGGACACTTACCCTGAGAAACTGTTGCATTCCCATTTCTTTCCACTACCATTTTGTCCCAAACGTGCGATACTGCCCACCGTAGAAAGTCGTGCTTCACGCAACGTCACTATTGTCTATTTTTGGCTTGGCAGGATCACGCATCATGGCGCTCACCGCTCCCTATCCACTCGGCATCCGGCCACCCGTGCTTGTCGGTCGCGACCGTGAGCGGGACATCCTCGCCAACCTCTTTGCCGCGATGCTGTGCGGACACGGTCGGCTTGTGCTCGTCTCAGGCGAGGCGGGCATCGGCAAGACCGCCCTCCTCGCGGCCTTCACTGCCGAGATCAGCGCCCAGGACGCATCTATCGCCATCGGTCGCTGCCACGATCTCACTGAAACGCCGCCCTACGGGCCGTGGCGCGAACTTTTCCGACACGCCTCCCGCTTGCGGGATTTCCCGCCGCTCCCGGTCGCCTTCGCCGACCCTGAAGGCGTCGGCCCGGTTACCAGTCAGGCAATCCTCTTCGCGGAACTCCGCGATCTCCTGCTTGCGGTCACGGAGCAGCATCCGATGGTCTTCGTTCTCGATGATATGCACTGGGGCGACCCCGCCAGCCTCGATCTCTTACGCTTCCTCGCACCGCTGGCGTCGCGTCTGCCGCTCCTGCTCATTGTCACGTTTCGTGGCAACGAATTACCTCCCGACGAACCATTTGCGCGTTCCCTGCCCGCCCTGGTCCGCGAGGCGCAACCGATCCGTCTCCCACTCCAACGGTTGAGCCGGATAGATATTCAGGCGCTCGTCCGGGCACAGTACGGCCTCCCGGCCGCGAGCGAGCAACGGCTCGTCGCGCTGCTCGCGGAGGGGGCGGAGGGAAACCCATTCTTTACCACCGAACTCCTGCATGCCATCGAAGAGGAGCGCATCCTCATCCCCACCGACACCGGTTGGCAGCTCGGCGATCTCGTATCGCTGCGTGTGCCAATGATGGCACGGCAGGTAATCGAGCAGTGGCTCATGCGCCTCGACGCGGAAGGGCGACGGCTGCTCGGGCTGGCGGCGGTAATTGGGCAGGATGTGCCGCTTGCCATCTGGGCGGCGGTGGCACGTACGCCGGAGGAATCGCTCCTCAGTCTCGCCGATCAGGCGCGCGCGGCGCATCTGATCGAAGAGCGCGTTGATGGGTCAGGCATCAGGTTTGTTCACGCCCTCACGCGACAAACGCTCTACGAGCAGTTGCTTGTCGCGCGGCGGCGGCGCATGCACCAGGCGGTCGCGGAGGCGCTGCTGGCTGTACACGAGCCGGATGTTGACGCCGTGGCGCATCATCTCAAGGAGGCGGGCGATCCCCGCGCGACGCAATGGCTGACGCGCGCGGGGCTGCGGGCACAACGGGCGTGCGCATGGCAGACGGCGGCGGATCGTTACCGAGCGGCCCTCGCGTTGCTGCCCGATGTCGCGGCCACGACGAGCGAGCGAGGCTGGCTCACCTTCGCCCTCGGGCGGGTGGAAGCCTACGATCCGCTCACCGCCGGCGAGTATCTGAAGGAAGCGGAGCGGCTCGCGGTCGTCGGAGACGATCGCGCCCTTGCCGCCGTTGTCGCGTACTACCGCAGCCTTTCCTTGTTCCATTCCGGCGATGTGCGCGGCGGTATCGCCGGGATGGAACTGGTCATCACCGCACTCGGGGCGTTGGCGGAGAAAGAACGCGCGATCCTGCGGGAGCGACAGGAATGGATCGGGCGGGCGCTCG
>JALYXG010000461.1 GCA_030947205.1 Chloroflexota bacterium | reverse complement strand
AGCGGACATCCCCGCCGCGATGATCGCCTTCCCCGCTCGCTACACTCACAGCCCCTTCGAAACCGGACATCTCGGAGACATCGAAGCACTCGTGAAGTGGCTCTGTGCCTTCGTGCGGGATGGTATGCGATAGCAGAGAAGTCGGTCTTGCATCTCAGTTCTTTGACAATCGTTCCAGAAAGTGCTACGTTCCACATCATGTGGAACGTAGCACTTTCTGGAACAGCATATCGTGAGCCACCGTTAGGCTTTGAGCTTGTCGCTGCGGTTTATAAGATACTAAGAGCCGTCCTCCCATCTTCGTGGAAACTTCTCATCGCACCACAAAAGGGTCTGGATAGCCGAAGCGATCAGTCGGATTTCGTGCTTCAGATCACGAGTGGCAACGGGAAAGTGTCTATTGCCGACGTTGAAATGAGGCGTCAGATTAATCCGCAGGATGTCGCTCGCCTCACAGATCACCTCCATCATAAGAGCAGCGCAGACCGCTTTCTCGTCATGGCTCCTTATCTATCGCCACGTACAAGGGAACTCTTGACTGAGGCGCAGATCGGATACGCTGACGCCACCGGGAATTTTCGTTTGGAACTCGAAAAGCCTGCCATGTTTGTTGTCCTTACAGGCGCTATGAGCAATCCTTGGCGCGAAGAACGCCCATTGCTGTCGCTAAAAGGGCCGATAGCGGGGCGGGTCGTGCGCGCGCTCTGTGATTTCACTCCGCCCTACAAGATTCGCGAGATGGCAGAGCGATCAGAGACATCTCTTGCATCTACCTCCCGTGTTGTGGCATTTCTCGACCGTGAGGCTTTAATCGCACGGGATGAACGGGGCAGGGTCATAGATGTAAAATGGGAGCAGTTGATCCGACGCTGGACACAAGACTATTCTCTTACCAGATCGAATCAAACGCGAAATTTCCTTGAACCACGCGGAGTCGAGGCATTGCTCCGCAACCTTGCAACCGCAGATTTTCCCTACTCGATAACAGGCTCCTTCGCGGCGGTGCGAGTCGCACCGATTGCATCGCCGCGACTTGCCGTCATTTACGTCGAGGATACTAGACTGGCGGCAGAAAAACTTGTCCTACGATCAGTAGACAACGGAACGAACGTTATTCTTGCCCAGCCATTTGATTCCGTTGTCTTTGATCGAACGACGAAGTCAGGGGACAAGACATACGCAGCACTCTCACAAGTTGCAGCTGACCTCCTAACTGGTCCAGGGCGCAACCCGGCTGAAGGCGAGGAATTGCTACAATGGATGGGAGAAAACGAAAATGCTTGGCGGTATTGATCTGGAGTATGTGCGGGCACGACGTGTACTCTTAGATGCTCTTGAAGCTCTCCAGGATCAGCGTGAGGCCATAATTCTGGTCGGCGCTCAGGCAGTGTATCTTCATACCGGTGATACGAACCTCGCTGTAGCGCCCTATACGACGGATGCTGATCTTGTCCTTGATCCAAGTCTCCTTCAATCTGATCCCAGACTGGAACAGGCGATGGAAAGAGCAGGATTCTCGCTTCGCTCCACAGATTGGCCCGGTATCTGGAGCAGCGAACGAGAAAATATCGAAGTTGATCTTATCGTCCCCGCTGCGGTTAGTGGGATAGGAGGCACGAGGAGCGCGCGTATAGAGGGACATGCTAAACGTGTAGCGATGAAGACGCGAGGACTTGAAGGAGCATTGATCGATAAACAGCCAATGATGATTGAGTCTCTCGAAAGTGAGGATAAGCGCCGCTTTGAAATAGCGGTTGCTGGACCGACAGCATTGCTGGTCGCAAAACTACATAAACTCGGCGAACGACAGAATGATCCAACGCGATTGAAAGCAAAAGATGCCCTCGATACGTATCGCCTCCTCCGAAAGGT
Source organism: Chloroflexota bacterium (assembly GCA_030947205.1). Lineage (GTDB taxonomy): Bacteria > Chloroflexota > Chloroflexia > Thermomicrobiales > JALYUS01 > JALYUS01. The sequence continues at coordinate 779 of JALYXG010000461.1, read as the reverse complement.
CGAGACCGAAAAATTCGTCAGAGTCTTCGTATCACTTAATGGCGATGAACGATCCCGCCTCGTTACTCGGGAGGCAATCCGCTACCTGCAATCCCTCTTCGCTGACGTAGGGGGAATGGGATCACAACTGGCAGCACAAGCATTAGATCAGCTTGTAGACCCCGACGAAGTGACACAGTCATGCGCTTTCCTCGCAATGGATATACTGTTGCAATTACAAGATGTACTACCTGACATATTCGAAGATTCCAACTAATCAGAATCAAGAGCAAAGGAAACATCAATGCGCCCACGATCCTCGTACCCAATTGCGCGCGTTTCGCTGACGCCCGATGTGTTTCCGGCGGTTGTCGAGGAGTTTCTGCGGCAGCCGCTCGCCGCGACGCTCTCGACGGTGAACCCGAGCGGCGCGCCGCAACAAACGGTGATGTGGTTCTGGTACGAGGGCGGCGATTTCCTTTTCACGACGCTGACGGGCCGCGTCAAGTTCCGCAACTACCTGCGCGATCCGCGCGGCTCCGTCGCCATCGTGGACCCGGACGATATGTTCCGCTACGTGATTGCCAGCGGCACATTCGCGGTAGACGACCGCGACCCAGTGGCCTTCTACCGTGAACTCGCGCGGCGCTACCTCGACGACGAAGGACTGGCGCGCTGGCGGCAAACCGCCGTCACCGAGGGCCGCGTCGTCCTGCGCCTTACTCCGACGCGCCGCCACATCGAAGGCTTCCCACAAGCCTGAACACGGCACGAACGCCATCGCGCTACGCGTGGCACAA
>JALYXG010000445.1 GCA_030947205.1 Chloroflexota bacterium | reverse complement strand
TCAAAGTGCTCGGTGGTGTCCTCCTTTTCCTGATCGGCGCACCGATCTCCTTCCTCGGCAATGTCACTTTTTTGCTCGTCGCCTACACGGCGGTGATCATCGGCTTCATCCTTTTCAACTCCGGCTTGCAGGGCGTGGCAAAGTGGGGGCGCAAAGTCCGCAACGACCAGTTGGTTGACCAGGAACTGCGCCGCTTGTCGGACCGCTACACGCTCGTCCATTACCCGCGCATCGGCAACCGCACGCTCGATCATGTGCTCGTCCACGAAACAGGACTGGTGGTCATGAGTACCAAGGAAGTGATCGGGCGCGTCGAGGTGCGTGGCGCGCGCTATCGGAAACCTGGTCAAAGCATGATCGGCCGCTTCATTGGCATGGGTGGGCCGCAACTCGGGCAGCCGCCGACCGAGAACGGACTGGATCGCAAGGCGCTCCTCGAATCGCTCGCGGCAGCGGCAGCGGAGCGCAACTGGCCCACCGATGTCCCCGTAGACGGTCTGATTGTCTTTGTCGCCCCGCGTCTCGTGCTGAATGCGGACGATGCGGCGGACCCGCCCGCTGTCAAACTGACCGACCTGCTCGGCTGGGTGCAGTCGCACACGCGCGGCATGCCGATCGTGCTACCCAACGATGTGCGGCAAGAGATGGCGGACTTCCTCATTGCCACCGGAGGCGCGATGAACGAGGGCCACATTGACCCGCGTGGCCCCGTCGAGGTGGAGGCAACCCCCGCCGCCCGTCGCGCCGCGCGCCGCCGCCCGACGCCGACAACACCGCAGCAGGTCATCGCCGCACGTACCGAGCGGGAACGGCTCGCCCGCAGGCGTTCGCCCGAAGCCGAAGCTGCGCCGTCCGGCAAGGGACGCCGTCGCAACGCGACTCCCGAACCCGCAGCGGCGGCGGAGGCGCGCGAGCGCTCGCCGCTCGTGCCGGCCAGCGGGATGGCGAAGGTAAAGCGCCGGGAGCGGCAAGGCCGATGAGCATGTCAGTCGAAAGCCCCGCGATGGAGCGGGTACCGGGCTGGCCGGTCTGGGGCAATACGGCGGCGATCCGCGCGCTGCGGCACGCGCTGGCGAGCGGATCGCTCGGTCATGCCTATCTTCTCACCGGGCCACCGGGCGTCGGGCGGGCGACTCTAGCCCAGGCGCTCGCAATGGCGGTCAACTGCGAGCGGATCGAGCCGGGCGTCACGCCGGAAGCGGAGACCGCGCCCTGCGGCGTCTGCCGGTCGTGCCGCCACATCCAGCGCGGCATCCACCCGGATGTGCGCGTCATTTCGCTGGCGGCGCAGGCAGCGGAGGCGGAGCGCAAAGGGACGCGCAATGCCAGCATCACGATTGACACGATCCGCGACCTCAAAGACGAGGCGTACCAGCGGCCCAATGAAGGGCGCAAACGGGTCTACTTGATTGCGGAAGCGGAAGCGCTCAACGACGCGTCGGTTTCGGCGCTCCTCAAGGTGCTCGAAGAACCGCCCGCGTACGTCCTTTTCCTGCTTGTCGCGCCGAGCGCCGACGCCGTATTGCCGACGATCCGCTCGCGCTGCCAGCCGGTAGCGATGCACGCCCTGCCGCGTGCGATGGTGGCGGAGTGGCTGGTAGCGGAGCATGGCGCGGATGCGGAGACGGCGGCGCGGGTGGCGGCGCTGGCGGGCGGTAGGCCGGGCATGGCGCTCGATCTGCTCGCGGACCCGGAGCGGGCGGGGGGGAGTGAGGGCGTCGAGACCTTTCTCGCGATGGTGGAGGCGGGCGGCATCGCGCCGTTCCGGGCGATTGACGCGCTGGAAAAGCGCTGGAAAAGTGGCGGTGACGAACGCGTCGCCGTGATGACGGAACTCGATACCTGGTTGGGGTGTTGGCGCGATGCACTGCTTATCGCGGTCGGTCAGCGTGACATCGTCACGAACCGGGCGCGGATGGCGCGGCTGGAACAACTCGCCGCGCGGCCACTGCCCGCCCTTTTCGCCGCGCTCGCGTCGGTGGAAGAAGCGGTGGTCCGGCTCGATCGCAATGTCAATCCCCGCCTGGCGCTGGAAGCGATGGTGGTTACATGGCAAAGATAGGCACGCGCGCGGGCGATACCTGGACACCGGTCGCGCCGGAAGCATACCGCAAGAAGCGGTGCGGCGGTGGCTCCTGCGGCAGCCACGGTGGCACGAGTGGCGGTGGTTGCGGCCACAAGAGCGCGGACGGCGCGGACAGTTGCGGCGATTGCCACTCCTGCCCCGTCTCCTCGATGACGGAAATGGATCGCGAGAACGTCCACCGCGCGCTGATGAAGGCGGGCTACGCCGGCGACCGCGATCATGTCCCGCAGTTACCGGACGATTGGGAGAGCGACACGAGCGACGGAAGTGCCGCGCCGGAAGCGACTGGCGGTATGACCCGCGACACGATGGACACCTCCACGCACATGACCGTCGAGGATGTCGAGGCGACGGGCGGCCCCGGCGGCACGCAGGCGGTGATCGCCGTCCGCTTCCCGGAC
>JALYXG010000441.1 GCA_030947205.1 Chloroflexota bacterium | reverse complement strand
CCACTGGCCGCCGATGCCCCAACAGCCCATCGAGATCGTCGAAACCTGCCAGCCGGTCTTGCCCAATGTGCGGTACTGCATCCGTGTGCCTCCTGTATTCGCGTGGTATCCCGTGGATGGGAGCATAGCATGAGTTAGGTCGGTAAGCCCGCCGTCTGGAAGTCGAAGGGGCGTTGCGGCACATCGGGGCTGCCGTATTCGAGCGTGATCAGCGAGTGGGAGAGCAGGGGAATCGCCCGGTAATCACCGGTGTACGGCTTGCCGTCCACGATGACGCGGTCGGGCGGATTGGCCTGGATGCGGTTTAGCAGCGTGCGATCCACCGGGGAAACGGACCAGATATCGAGGAATGCGCCCAGCACAACGGTGTCCTTGGCTGGCGACTCGACATGGATGACGCCATCGGCGGTATGCGTGTGCGACCAGTACAGGCAGGGCGTATTGGGGGAACTCGTTTTATCCGCGAAGATGCCGACATACTGCGGCGGCGTGAAATCCTGACCGTTGATGACGACATCGAAATGCTGGTGGACATGCTGCGTCTGCCCCTCCGTCGCGCCGCATTGCACACCGTCAATCGGCGAGCCCGCGACGAATGGGGCGCCGGGCGCTGCGGCGACATTCGCGGCGGTGGCGGTCGCCGTATGCGTGCGAGGGACGACGCGCGACACGAAGACCGCCGCGCCGATCAGCACGAGGACGACCGGAATACCGATCATGGCGACGTAGCGTCGCATCGCCGTGCGGGCTGCCTGTCGTTTCGCGTGCGCGGTCGCCGCACGACGAGACGATGCCGATTGGCGGGGAGATTTGGCGCTCATCTGGCTCCTCTACGATCCGCACCGTTGCCGCACACAATGTGATCGAAGTAAACCCTGCCAATACGTGCGCAGTCAAGAGCGTACCGCTATCAGGGCGCGCCCCTCACATTCATTTCTTCTCCCTCTTTGCGTTCTCTGCGTCTTTGCGTCTTTGCGGTTTTCCCCGGTTTCCGTGACCCGTTTAGGCGGTCAACTCTGGGAAGAGCGGCGCCAGTTCGTCGAGCAGGGGGCCGAGTGCGGCCGCGAGGTAGCGGTGGACATCGGCGGCGACGACGAAGCCCGCGCCGATCAGCGCGCGGTGCAGCGCGGCCTCGAGATCGGCGGACGCGAGGACATACGGGCGGACGCGCAGGACAATCTCGGCGATGATCGCCTCCCGCCGCTCCCCAAGGGCAGCGAGGGCGACGACGAGCGGGCGGATCGGCGCGTCGAGTGTGCCCGCCCGCGCCAACCGAATCCACTCGCGCAGCCGGATTTCCGCCTGCAGGATCGGTGTGATCGCCCGCTCGGCGGCCTCGGTCGCGATGATCGTCGCGAAATCCGCTTCATCCCAGGCATAGGTTGTCCACGACCCCGCGTAGACCGGCTGCAAAATCATCGTCGTCACACGCACTCCATCGCTCGTATCGTCACCGCAACGTCCATCCACGTAGATTGAACGTGCAAGAACGCTGATGTGTTTCGCACTCGCGCCATCGCCAATGAATCCTCAACCGACACACGGCCTCACGATTGGCGTCATCGCGTACGAATGCACAGGCAATTGTTGTACCATGCACCATACACGCCACCGTAGCATCGTTGTCGGTCGAGAAGGTATGATCGGCGTGTCGTCCGTATCGGTGCAGGAGGAACGATGCCGAGAATCACTGCCGGGGAGATCGAACTGTTTTACGAGTCGGTTGGCGAGGGTACGCCGCTCGTCTTGCAGGCGCATCATCACCTCCCGTGGATGTCCTATCAACTGCCCTATTTCTCGCAGTTTTATCGCGTCATTACCTTTGATCGTCGCGGCACGGGCCGCTCGGCCAACCCGCCGGGGGAGTGGACGATTGCCGACTTCGCGCGGGACTGCAAAAATCTCCTCGACGCGCTGGGGATCGAGCAGGCGATTGTTGGCGGTGCGTCGCTCGGCGGCGTAATCGCCTGCCAGTTCGGGCTGGACTACCCCGAGCGGGCGCTCGCCCTCATCGTCGGCCATACCGTCCCGTATCTCTGGTCGCTCGGCGCGGAGTGGATTGAGGAGCAAGTGGCGGCGGTCGAGCGCGGCGAGCGCCCGGTGGTGATGCAGCCACGTTCCTATCCGTGGGAAGCCGCAGGGCCACCAACGTCCAACCCGGCGTTCCGGGACACACCGGCTGCCGTGTATGCCGGGACGCTCAACGCGGCGGGCGCGGGTACGCCGGAGGCGACCATCAAGATGCTCCGCTCGCTCGGCAACTGGAACATTCGCCCGCGCTACCCGGATCTGCACCGACTGACAATCCCGACGCTCGTGATCGTTGGCGGCCACGAGCCGCAGAAAACAATCGAGCTGTCGTACGAGTGGCATCAGCAGATCCCCGGCAGCGAATTCGCGATCCTACCGGACGCCTATCACGGCGCGGCGCGCGAAGAGCCGGTCGCCTGGAATGCCCGCGTCCATGATTTCCTCACGCGTCACGGCCTGTGAACTGCAATGCCGACACTAATGAATGTTCCGGTGGTGGCAGGCTGAAGCCTGCCACCAATGATCTGGTGCGCGGTAGCGTATCATGGCGTGCAGGGTATGCGGCAGGATTGTCGTTCGCATTTTCGGATCAGGGAGTTCTCGCGTGTCCTTTCGTACCGGAATCACTGTCGCCCACTCGCGCTCGCTGGGGCTTCGCCGCGCGATCCTGACGCCCGTGTTCTGTCTGTTGGTCCTCATCAGCCTTGTCTTCGCGGCGGTCTTCACCTACCTCGGCGAAGAAGTGCATGAATCGGAGACGCTCGCCGCCGATCAGCGCGTCCTCCATGCGGTGGACGACCGTACGGCGTCATGGCCCGTCGCTCTCGGCAACGATGTCGCGCTGCTCGGTTCGGAAGTGGTCGTCGGTGTGGTCGGCGTCGCGCTTGCCGGGTGGTTGTTCGCGCGTCGCCGTATCCTCGATGCACTCCTGGTGATCGGCGCGGTCGGGGGGTACGTCGTTTTGACACTGCTGGTGAAGTCGCTCGTCCAACGGGAGCGGCCCATCGTCTTTTTCCGGGTCCCGGAGAGCGGCTACAGTTTCCCCAGTGGCCACACGCTCGGCGCGACCTGCCTCGCCTTCGCGCTCGGCTTCCTGCTCTGGCGCGGCGCGATGCGGATCGGCCTCAAGGTGGCCGGCACGGTTGCCCTCATCCTCGGTGTGCTGCTCGTCGCGATGAGCCGCCTGATGCTTGGTGTCCATTATCCGACCGATGTGCTCGGCAGCATGCTGCTTGGCACGGCGTGGATGAGCGCCCTGATCGCGCTTCGCCTCGCTGTCGAGCGATGGCAGGCAACCGGAGTCGGGTCGCCAGCCGTGCCGGATGCCGCGCGACCGTCGAAGGAGTATGGCGGGTAGGGGGTGCCCCCTGGCTCATTTGCTGTTGCTCTCGATAAAGGCCAACATGCGCCCCCAGGCGTCTTCGCACGCTTCCTGATGCTCGGCGAATCGCCGGTCGAAGAAACTATGCGGTGCGCCCGGATAGGTCGTGAAGGCGTGCTGCTTGCCCGCAGTGGTCAGCGCCGCGTCGAAGGCCTCCACGGCGCTCTGCGGGATGCCCGCGTCGGCGCCGCCGAACAGCCCAAGGAGCGGCGCGGTGTAGTCGCCCACTCGCTCGATCGGCGCGGACGAACCGTCCCGCGTCGGCCCGACCGGTCGCCCGTAAAAGCCGATGGCGCCAGCCAGGCCGAGGCCATTCGCTGCCTGCAACCATGAGTTGCTGCCGCCGAAGCAAAAGCCGACGGTGAACATGGTCGTGACACCGAGGTTCTTCAGGTGATCGAGGGCGGCGGCGGTATCGAGCGCGATCTGATCGGCCTTTGTCTGCGCGACGTGCGTCTGCCAGTCGAAGTCACCGTTGCGCTCCTCGCCGTGGCCGATACCGGCGGTGCGACCGAAGTAATCAATCGCGATGGTGGTGTAGCCGCGCTCCGCGAAATGCACGGCCAATTCTTCGTAGTAGGTGTGCAGCCCCCGGATGTCCGGCAGGATGACGATGCCGACGCCGCTTGGCTGATGTGGCCGGGCGAGGTAGGCGGCGAACTTCGCTCCGTCACGGGCGGAGAGAGTCAGCGCCTCGGCATTGGTTTCAGCGCCCGCAATCGAGGCAATCGGTGGTCGCGCCTCGGCATCAAAGCACATCGTCAGCCCTCCTATTTCACGATCACTGCGGCTCCATGTCCAACACCTATTTCGTCGCGCTATCGCCAGTAAACACGGAGCGTGTGCGCATGGCAATCTGTACGTACATAGATGGGTCGGTTTGTGTGACGCAGTACGCGAAGCGGCCCGGTATTGCTACCGGGCCGCAGGAGGAGGAAGGGGAAGATGTGTGCGATTACGGGGTGTTGCTGCTGTTGCTGCTGGCGGGGAACTCCGCAAGGGTTGCGGTGAGTGTTTGTGTCTGGCCGCTGCGATCCACGGTCAGCGTCACGGTATCGCCGGGCTTCAGCGTAACCAGCAGGCTGCCGAGCGTCGTGCCGCCGTTGAGCGTCGTGCCGTTGACGGCAGTGATGACATCGCCCGTCTTGAGACCTGCCTTCTCCGCCGGGGTGCCTGTCTCGACCTTGCTGACCGCCGCGCCCTTGGTCGTGTTGAGGCCATCAACGCTCACGCCGAGATACGCTTTGGTGCTCACCACCGCGCCGTTGCCCTTGCTCATCAGCGTCTGCGCCGCCTGCTTCGCCGTGTTGATTGGGATGGCGAAGTTCAATCCCTGATCGCCCTGCGAGGCAAGTCCGAGGGTGTTGAGGCCGATTACCTGGCCCTGCGCGTTGACCAACGGGCCACCGCTGTTGCCGGGGTTGATCGCCGCGTCGGTCTGGATCAGGCCGGAATAGGTGTCAATCTGCCGACCGATGCCGGAGACGACACCCGCCGTGACGGTATTTGCCAACGTTTCGGGGCTGCCGATGGCGACGACGGCCTGGCCCAGCTTGACGGTGTTGGAGTCACCGAGCGTCGCGATGGCGGGTGCCCTGGCGGCGTCAATCTTGACGACCGCGATGTCCTGGGAGGGATCGCGCCCGACGAGCGTCGCGTCAATCTGCGTGCCGTCCGCGAGTTGGACGCTGAGCGAGGAAGCGCCCTCAACCACGTGGTTGTTGGTGAGGATGTCACCCTGATTGTCGAAGATCACGCCGCTGCCGAGACCGGTCGGCACGGGTGCGTTGCTGGTATTGCTCGGGCTGGACGCATTGCCGCCCGGCGTGGTGGGGAGCAGACCACGCGCCGTGCGACGTGTCGCCTTCGCCTGCTGATTGTTGATGACGGTGACGACGGCGGGGTCAACCTGCGCCGCGATCTGCTCCGCGTTCATCGCGCTGCCACTGGACGCAACAGGTGCGGCGGCGGCGGACGGCCCGCGACCAACGGAGATGTTCACCGTATGGGTGAGTGTGAGCGTCAGGACGAGGGCGAGAACGATCACCCAGCCGAGAAGTCGTTTCAGTTGCATTGCGCGCTACTCCTTATCTGTCCTTTGGTGCTATCGGTGCACCCCTACTGGGATCAGTATGGGCTACGAAACTAAGGGTGGACTGAGGGGTTGCTGAAAGAGCCCTGAGTGAAAGAACCTAACCCCCGGCCCCTTCCCGCGAGGAAGGGGAGGGGATTCTCTGCGAGACCGAGGCATTCGGGGAGCATCACAGCATCGCGAAGAGTCACCCCTTCCCACGCCGAGGAACGGAAGGGGCCGGGGGTTAGGTTCCCCGCAGCGCCCAGTCGCGTGGTATTCTTCGCGCCGAACTGATTTGTCGGTCGTACACGCCACCCATCTCCCATTCTTGCCCGTGCCCGGCCCGCGTGAAAGAACATGCTAATGTCGGAAATTCGCTCGTCACCGTTGCCGTCGCTGCCTGACGGTGTCCACTTCGCCGTCGGGTCGGCGGTGTTCGGGAATCTGGAGCCGGAGCATGTCGCGCTGATCGCTGCGCTCGGCTTCCCCGGCATCGAGCCGTACCGGGGGATGGTGATGCCCTACGTCGAGCGGCCCCAGGCGCTCAAAGACCTGCTCGACCGGCATCAGATCGCGATGGTCACCTGTTCGAATGGCGGGCCGGGGCAGGCGACCGATTTCATTGACCCGGCGATGCTCCAGCGGACGATTGACGACCATGTCGCGTTCGCGCGTGATTTTCTCGCCCCGTTCGGCTGTCGGCATTTCAAGATCAACATGGGCAACCGCCCGCCACGCCCGACGAGCGAGGCCGAACTCCACGCCATTGCCGGGACGCTCAACGAACTGGGGCGGCGCACGGCGGAACTCGGCATCCGACTCGCGCCGCATCCGCACATCTGGGGGCCGATCGAGCGCCCGGAGGAGATTCGTCGGCTACTCGAACTGACCGACCCGGACTACGTCTCGCTCACCCTCGACACCGCGCACATCCTGCTCGGCGGTGGCGACCCGATGGAGTTCCTGACGCAGCACGCCGACCGCATCGTCGCGCTGCATTGGAAGGATGCCGATATGCACTATCGCGGCTACACCGGCCCGACGCCGACCCGCGCGATGCACGACGAGAAAATTCTCTACAAGGATTTCGGCACGGGCGGTGTTGACCTGCCCGCCGTCTGGCACTGGGTGCAGGAGCGCGA
>JALYXG010000424.1 GCA_030947205.1 Chloroflexota bacterium | reverse complement strand
ACACATCCGAACCGCCCGCCAACCATCCCGACGAGACGCGCGTCGTGCTGATCATCCTCGTGGATCGGCGCGGCTACATCCTCCTGCACCACCGCGATGGCGACGCGACGGCCTACCCGAACCGGTGGGGCCTTGTTGGTGGCGTCTTCCGGGCGGACGAGACGCCCGACGCGGCGGCGCGGCGGAAGGTTGCCGAGGAGACAGGACTGAGGTTGCCCCACCTGCTCGAACTCTTCACGCGGCAGATTGGCCCGCCCTATGGCGCGGAGCGCGGGCGTGTGGAGCGGTTCGTGTATGCGACGGCCACCGACGCGCGGCAGGAGGGGGTCACGAGCGGCATGGGGCGTGCCCTGACCTTTATGGCGCCGGGGGCGGCGCTGACGCTCGATCTCATCCCGTCGGTGCGCGATGTCATCGGCGCGTTCCTGGCCTCATCGGCGTACGAGCGGATCGTCACCGCGCATCCGGGGCGAGCGGACAAATAGCGCAACCACACCAACACACTCGCGACCGTCCGCCCTGAACGGAAGGACTACGGCGCGTTATTATCCGGTCGCCGTGATACGGTAGACCTGTCCCGCAAGGTCGTCGGTCACATACAGCGCGCCGTCGCCACCGACCGTCACGCCGACGGGCCTGCCCCAGACGCGGCCCGGACTGTCCGCGCTCCCCGGCAACCAGCCGGATGCGAAATCCTCCGGCTGCCCCGCTTTGCCGTCCGCGAACGGCACGCGCACCACCTTGTAGCCCGTCTTCACCGAGCGATTCCACGATCCGTGATAGGCGATATAGATGCTGTCCTTGTATTCTTGTGGCGCAGCAAACCGGTCGCCGAACGCGATGCCGAGCGCGGCGGAATGCGCCGGGAGCGCCACCTCCGCCGGCACCGCGCTCGTGCATCGCGACGGGTCGCCGTACTCGGGGTTCGGCGTCGTTCCGTTATAGCAGGAAGGCCAGCCGTTGAAGCTGCCGTCCCGCACGATGCGCAGTTCGTCAGGCGGGATGTTATCGCCGATGCTGTCGCGCCCGTTGACCGTCGCCCAGATCGTATTTGTGCCCGGCTGCCAGGTGAAACCGACCGCGTTGCGCAGCCCCGTCGCGAATAGCCGGCCGTTCGTGCCATCCGGGTCGTAGACGCTGATCGCGGCGCGGCGATCGTCCTTTTCGTTACAGACATTGCACGACGAACCGATAGCGACGTACATCTTGCCGTCAGGGCCAAATGCGACCGTGCGCGTCCAATGATCGGTCGGGGGCGGCAGGTTCGGGACAATGACCTGTTTGTCGCCCTGCGGCTGCATCGCGTTGTTCGGCGCGGAAAACCGCGACACCTGATTCGTCTCGCCGACGTAGACCCAATCCTCGTAGAACGCGATGCTCGACGGCAGATTGAGGCCGCTGGCGAAGACGACCACATCGTCCGCCGCGCCATCGTGGTTCGCGTCGGGCAGGGCGAGGATGCGGCCATTCGCGTCCGCGACGAAGAGCATGCCGTCGGACGGCCGCACCGCCATGAAGCGGGCCTGACCGACACCGGACGCGTACACACCGATGTCGAATCCCGCCGGGAGCGTGACCGTGCCGCCGGGGAGATCGTGCGCCTCGGTACTGGCCGACGACGTCTTTCCCGCAGTGGACATGCCAAACCCGAGCGGAAGGCAGACGAGCAAGAGCGCGACACCGACGAGACGAGATCGCATAGGAACCCTCCGATGCAATGAGACCACACCCCAAGATATACTACACACTTCATCGCGTATGTTCGTCACTCCCCCGGAAACAAATGCGTGCCGCTCGGATGATCGCAAGCGGCACTGCCGTGGTATTGATTGCGTCGGATGCATGAGACAGGCGGCTGATCGCCCGTCTCATGCATCGTTCCTACTCCGCCTCACGCCACGCGGAATGCTGGGGCGCCCGTCGCTGTGCAGTAGTATCCGCTCGCCGTCTGCGTCACCTGGCCGTTCACGCAGTTCGAGCTCGTGTCCGTGTACTGCCGCGAAGCGGAAATGGCGGTGTACGCCGAGATGCCCGAGTAGCCGTAAGAGTTCGCGCTCACGTAGCTCGGCGCGACATACGCATTGGTGTAGGCCGGGGCGTAATCGGGATAGACGGGGTAGATGCGTTGCCCGGTAGCGGCGTTGACATCAATCAGGTTGCCACTCGCGTCGGTGACGACGGAGACCTCGCCGTAGCGCGGATCGAAGTAGGTGCTCACCACCGTGTTCGCTGGATAGGCGGACTGTGCGCCGACCGCCATCGCGGGCAGAAGGCCGAGAATAACCAACGCGACGCCTGCGGCGACAATCAGCAGACGGCGGTGAGCGGGGTGGCGCGTGGCCCGATCCGCGCGAGCTGCGACGAGCATCGGGAAAGGACGAATCTTGATGCGCGATGAAAACATGGGAATCCTCCGAATCATGAATGAGACCTGTGTGAGCAGTGTGCCGGGCCACTCCCGGTACACTTTCACGATACGACGCACCAATGAGAGGACACGACCGTGCAAATGAGGAAATGGTGAGAAACGCCCGATGCCGCTTGCGGCGCGACCGGAACTGACATCCGGACATAACTCAGATTCTCGGTGGTCGCAGGCTTTCCAGCCTGCCGCTCGGGGCGGAGAGGCAGGCTGGAAAGCTTGCGACCACCACCTTTATTTCGCTTCTCGTCGCAGTTATGTCCGGATGTCAGGTACGTCCGTTGCGTCCCGCCTGTACCGATGTACAATACGTGCGCTCGTCGCCTGTGGACGTTTCGGAGCGGAAGGTGCGGATGCAGCCGTTAATCGTAGTGGTTGACAACGATGAACCTTTCCGCGATCTGCTCACGGATGTCCTGGGCGATGAGGGCTACCGCGTCGTCACGTCCACGACCGGCGCCGATGCGCTGGCAACGATCCGCACGGCGCGGCCTGCGTTGATGATCCTCGATCTGCGGATGGAAGCGCCGGACGCGGGCATCCAACTGATCCGCGCCGTGCGGAACAATCCACTGACGGCCACGCTGCCGCTCATGATCTGCTCGGCGGACATCGCGGGCATGGCGCTCCATGCCCCCTTCCTCCAGGAGCAGCACGTTCAGGCGTTAAGCAAGCCGTTCGATTTGGATCAACTGCTCACACTGGTGCGGCAACTGATTGTCCCCTTCGATGCGAGCAACGCGCAGGGGGCATGAAGAAAACCTCACCCCCAGCCCCTCTCTATTGCTTGTCAGCAATAGAGAGGGGAGAGGATCGCTCGTTGCTCACTGCTCAGGAGACCACCATCCCGATGACCTTTCCGACCGATGTGTACACCCCGTTCGGCTACCTACAGAGCCAGGATCACCGCGCACATTCGTGGGACGACGCCACCGGCGGCATGATCCGCACGAGCGAGCGGTTTCTCGGTATGGGCTGGGCGTACGTCCATCCCCGCCGCGCCGTTTTCTTGTGCGCCGGGCTGGAACTCGGCGGGACCACACTCCATTCCCGCGCCGACTGGGCGGCGTACGGCCTCCATGCTACGCACCATTCCAGCCAACGAATGTCCTTCCGCGCCGCGCCGCCCGGTTGCGCCGTGACGCTGACCTATTTCCGGCTACGTAGCGGCGTCCTCGCCGCGCACGCGATCCTCAGCGCCGAGGCGGCGATCACCGGGCGGTGGGGCTGGCTGCTCGATGCCGATCGCGTACACGGCCACTGGAAAGTGATGAACGACCGCGCCCTGCTGAGCGGCGGGGAGCCGCATACGTTGCTCCTCCGCCACCCGTCCCTATCGCGCCTCCAGCGTCGCCCGCGCCCCGGCGCGTGGGAGGCGGTCACACTCCAGCCCGGCGAAATCTGGGAAGAGTGGGCGCTGCTCGCGAACAGTGTCGCGCCGACCGACCCGCGCCCGTGGTGGCGGCCCGTCGCCGCCGTCGAGGATCAGAAGCGACGCGCCGACGACGCCTTCTGGGGCCACTGCCCCCGGCTGACGGGCGACTGGCCGGAGCATTGGCGGCGCGGCTGGGTCTACGACATGGAGACGACGCGCCTGCTTGTTCAGCCGCCGGGGGGCATCTTCGGCGGCGAATGGCCGACGTGGATGGTCGCGTGGCCCCGCGCCGTCCTCGCCGAGAGCGCTCTCGACCTCGACCGCCTGGGACTCGCGGAGCCGCTGCGCGCGCAGGACGCCCTGCTGACGCTGTTGCAGGACACGCCCGGCGATCAGATACCGTGCGTTTTCCGGGGCGGCGAGCCAAACATGGTCGCGGCAGACGGCGCGGTCTGCGGCACCTCCCCGGCGTGGTGCCTCCCTTTCCTGCATATCGCGCGCCTGCTCCGCCGCCAGCCCGACCCCGGCCGAATCTCACTGATCGCCCCTTTGCTCGCACGCTACCTGCGCTGGTGGCTGACCGAGCGGACGGATAACGCGGGCTGGCTTTCCTACCACTGCACCTGGGAATCCGGCGAGGACGACAACCCACGCCTCGACCCGAACGGCACCGGCGACGGACTGATCCAGGGCCGTACCCGCCCCGTCGAGCTGCAGGCGGCGATGTCCCTTTCCGCCGCCGTCTTAGGGGATATGTTTCGGCAGATCGGTAAATCGGGCGAGGCGACGCGCTGGGATGCTGTGGCGCGCGATTACGCCGCGCGGGTGCAGCAACTGTGGGACGGCGCGACGGGCCGCTTCCGCGACTGGGATGTCCACACGGGCCGCTTCATCGAGGGGTCGAGCACGTACTGGGAGACCGACCCGAACCGCTTCTCGCCGCTCTCGCTCCTGCCCGCGCTGCTCGACCTTCCGGAGGAGCAACGCGCGGCGCTCCGGCGCGAACTGGAGCATTATGACTCCGCGCCGTGGCGCTGGTGGCCGTCGTGGAGCGGCACGCTCGGTGAGGTGGCGGCGGCGCTCGGCAGCGACGCATGGGCGGCGCAGTTCGTCGCCAAGATCGTGGACCGCGTCTACCGCGAAAACGACCGCCGCACGCAAGCGCCCGACGAACGCCCGACGCCCGGCGGCGCGCGCGAATACTGGCCCGAACAATTGGGAAAATTCACCGGCAACGACGCCTATGGCTGGGGCGCGGAGACCTTGCCGCTCCTGCTACGCCACATCGTCGGCTTCCGTGAGGACGACGCGAGCTGGCGCGGCATCCATTTCACCCTCGCCCCCGGCCTGACGGAGGAGTGGCGCGGCACCTTCACGCTCGCCAACATCCAGTACCGCGCCGTCGCCCTTGATCTCTCCTACACCGTTGCCGCCGACGGCACAATGACCGCCGAGATCGTCTCCCGCCCGCCCCTCCCCTGCCGCGTCACCGCCTCGGATGGCACGGTGCTCCTCAATACCCCGGCAGATGCGCCCGCATCGCTCGCCGTTGCGAACGGCGAACGGTATGACGTTACGCTCGGTGCAACCGGATAACGGATCTTTGTTGGAAAGCAAGGCTACATCACGACATGTCCATCATACGAGGAAGTAGACATGACTGACTTTCTACTTTGCATTCGACGCTGATGGCTTGTTGTCCGAGCGAGCATCTATTAGCACGATGTTGGGTTTGTTCGTAAGGTTCAGTTCATTCAGAATCGAATTCACCCTTTGAAGTTCTTTCTCTGAAAAGTACATGATCGCCTTTATCGATTTCTTGGTGTTGTTAGCTCGTTCGTAAACAGGAACTTGATGTTCGAGGTTCTGTTTCAGCTTACTATTGCCGGCGATTTTGAACTCTATGGAGTTGCGTCAGTTCGGTGGACACTCGATGATTTGCACAGAAGCGAATCGATGGAGGTGTCCCGATGCCGAATCCTCATGCTCCCTATCCCCCCGCCTTCAAGGCTGAAGCCGTCCGCCTCGTCCACAGCGGCGATAAATCGATCGCCGCGATCGCCCTTGATCTTGGTGTCTCCGATCCGACGCTCCGCAGTTGGGTGCGTTAAGCAGAGATCGACACGGGAACACGCGACGGCCTGACGACCGGCGAGCGGATCGAGTTGGCCCAGCTACGCCGCGAAGTGCGCGTCCTCAAGCAGGAACGGGACATCCTAAAAAAAGCCGCAGCCTTCTTCGCCAGGGAGAGCGACCCGATCCGGTAGCGGTGTTCGGGTTCATCAAGGCGGAGAAGGCGAACTATCCCGTCGTCCTGTTGTGCCGGGTGCTCGGCGTCTCCCGGAGCAGCTACTACGCGTGGCGAGAGCGACCGGTGTCGGCGCGGACGCAAAGC
Source organism: Chloroflexota bacterium (assembly GCA_030947205.1). Classification (GTDB taxonomy): domain Bacteria; phylum Chloroflexota; class Chloroflexia; order Thermomicrobiales; family JALYUS01; genus JALYUS01. The sequence goes on along the minus strand of JALYXG010000424.1, from coordinate 194 downwards.
AACCGCGCCCTCACCGCACAGATTCGGACGATTCACGCGCGCAGCCGAGGTACGTACGGAGCACCACGCATCCATGCCGAGTTGCGCTACGACGGTGTGCGCTGCTCGCGTAAGGGGGTGGCGCGCCTGCTGCGCCACGCCGGATTGCAAGGGTGCCATCGTCGGAAGGGGCCGCGCACGACACGGCGCAGTCC
>JALYXG010000418.1 GCA_030947205.1 Chloroflexota bacterium | reverse complement strand
TCCATCAGGGCGGCCGGGCAGAAGTGACGGCGGCGATCCACGCGGCGGGTGAGGCGTGGGAGACGTGGTCGCGCTGGCCGTGGTGGGAGCGGGCGGCGGTCTTTCTGCGCGCGGCGGACCTGCTTTCCGGGCCATGGCGAGCGACGGTCAATGCCGCGACGATGCTCGGCCAATCCAAGACCGCGCATCAGGCGGAGATAGACGCGGCGGCGGAACTGATTGATTTCTGGCGGTTCAATGTGGACTACATGCTGCGCATCTACGCGGAGCAGCCGATGTCATCGGCGGGCGTCTGGAATCGGCTCGAATACCGCCCACTGGAAGGGTTTGTCTTCGCGGTGACGCCCTTTAACTTCACCTCGATCGCGGGCAACCTACCGAGCGCTGCCGCACTAATGGGCAATACGGTTGTGTGGAAACCCGCCTCTACGGCGATGTACTCGGCGCACTACCTGATGGAGTTGTTCCGCGCGGCGGGGCTGCCCGATGGCGTCATCAACCTCGTCTATGGTTCCGGTGGCGCGGTGGGCGACGTGGCGCTTGACCATCCCGACCTCGCGGGCGTTCACTTCACCGGCTCGACACCCGTTTTCCAGCAGATGTGGCGCGACATCGGTGCGAACATCGGCGGCTACCGCAATTACCCGCGCGTCGTCGGCGAGACGGGCGGCAAGAACTTCATCATTGCTCACGCGAGCGCGGACGTCCCATCGCTCGCGACGGCGATTGTGCGTGGCGGCTTCGAATATCAGGGGCAGAAGTGCTCGGCGGCCTCGCGCGTCTTCGTCGCGGCAAGCCTCTGGTCGGACCTGCGCGACCAACTCGGCGCGGCGATCGCGACGATCACCATGGGTGACATCACGGACTACGGAAACTTCATGGGCGCGGTGATTGATCGCAACGCCTGGGAGACGCATCGCACGGCAATCGCTCTCGCCAAGTCCGATCCGCAATCGCAGGTCGTGATCGGCGGTGGGACAGACGACCGCGAGGGGTATTTCGTCGAGCCGACGGTGATCCTCACCGAAAACCTCGATTTCCCGCTCCTGCACGACGAACTGTTCGGCCCGATCGTGACGGTTTACGTTTATCCTGACGCCGAGTATGCGGAGATGCTGCGGACGATTGATCGGTCAAGCAAGTACGGCCTGACCGGGTCGGTCTTCGCGCGGGATCGCGCCGCGATTGCTGAGGCGGAAGCCGTTTTGCGGCACGCGGCGGGGAACTTCTACATCAACGACAAGCCGACGGGCGCGGTCGTTGGGCAGCAGCCGTTCGGTGGGGCGCGCGCTTCCGGCACGAACGACAAGGCCGGCTCGCTATGGAACCTGATCCGCTGGGCCAGCCCCCGCGCGATTAAAGAAACCTTCGTTCCGGCGACAGATTACCGCTATCCGTTCCTGCAATCGGAGAAATAAGGCGGGAGAAACCTGAACGCAGAGGACACAGAGGGCGCAGAGAACGCAGAGAGGGAATCACCTTTTGGTTCCCCGCTATTTCCTCGGTATTTCTCTGTGATCTCTGCGCCCTCTGCGCCTTCTGCGCCTCTGCGGTTCTCCCGGTTTCATCTCGTTGTTGGTATCGTGGAAAGGAGTGAGGGGACATGCCGATTCCAGGGAAGGTGATTATCACGGCGGCGATTACGGGTGGGGTGCATGTGCCGTCGCAGTCGCCGTATCTGCCGATCACGCCGGATCAGATCGTGGATGAATGCGTGGGGGCGGGGGAGGCGGGCGCGGCGGTCGCACATATCCACGTCCGCGACCCGGAGAATGGGCGGCCGATCCCAAGCATGGCACTCTTCCGCGATGTCGCCGAGCGGGTGAAGCAGCGATCCGACATCGTCCTTTGCACGACGACGGGCGGCGCGCCGGGGATGAGCCACGAGGAGCGCGTCGGTGTCGTGCGCGAACTGTCGCCCGAACTCGCCTCCTGCAACATGGGTTCGATGAACTTTTCGCTCGCCCCGCTTGCGGACAAACTGAAGGATTACCAGAACGACTGGGAGCAGCCATTTCTGGCGGGGACCGAGGACAACATCTTCGCCAACACCTTCAAGAGCATGCGCTACTTCCTCGAAACGATGAATGCCGAGGGAACGCGACCCGAATTGGAGGTCTACGACGCGGGCATGGTCAACAATGCCGCGTTCATGATTAACGCGGGGGCACTCAAGCGGCCCGTCTACATCCAGTTCGTGCTCGGCATCCTCGGCGGCCTGCCCGCGACGGTGGAGAATCTCGTGCTACTGTACAACCAGGCGCGGCTGCTGCTCGGTGAGTTCGAGTGGTCGGTCGCGGCAGCGGGGCGGTTCCAGTTCCCGATCGGCGTCGCCGCGCTGGCAATGGGCGGCAATGTCCGCGTCGGGTTGGAAGACAACGTCTACCTCAGCAAGGGGCAACTGGCGAA
>JALYXG010000396.1 GCA_030947205.1 Chloroflexota bacterium | reverse complement strand
ACGGCGGTGCGCACCGTCGCTTTGAGGCGGGTATGGTCGAGTTTGCCGTCCGTCAGATGCGCGGGCAGGTTGATCGAGCCGAGGTTGCAGACGGCCGTCTCATCGGCGGCGGTGTTGAGCAGGATTTCCGTGCAAAGGTTGGAACTGTGCACGACACCCGCGTGATCCTGCGACGAGCGGATGTTGGACGGGTCCTTGAAAGTGATCCACGGGTGCCCCGTCTCGAAGAGCATCGTCAGCATCTTGCGCCACAGGTCCACGGCGGGGAGCGTGCGCGCAAGAGTAATTGTGCCGGTGCGCGCCATCGCCTCGTACTGCGCGTACCGCTCCGCGAAGGCGCGGCCATACAAATCGTGCAGATCGGGCGTGTCGTTCGGACTGAAAAGCGTCCACTCGCCGCCCTCGGCAACGCGCTGCATGAAGAGGTCGGGAATCCACAAGGCGGTATTCATGTCGTGCGTGCGGCGGCGGTCGTCGCCGGTGTTGCGGCGCAACTCCAAAAATTCCTCGATGTCGAGGTGCCACGGCTCCAGGTAGGCGCAGACCGCGCCCTTCCTTTTGCCGCCCTGGTTGACCGCGATGGCGGTGTCGTTCGCCACTTTCAGGAAGGGGATGATCCCCTGGCTGTTGCCGTTCGTCCCCTTGATGTGCGCGCCGAGCGCGCGGACATTCGTCCAGTCGTTGCCGAGGCCTCCGCTCCACTTGGAGAGCAGCGCGTTGTCCCGCACGCACTTGAAGATCGCGCCGAGATCGTCCGGCACCGTCGTCAGGAAGCAGGAGGAGAGCTGCGGGTGGCGCGTGCCCGCGTTGAAGAGCGTCGGCGAGGAGGGCACAAAGGCGAACTGCGAGATCAGGTCATAAAAGGCGATGGCGCGCCCTTCACGGTCTTCTTCGTTGAGCGCGAGGCCCATCGCGACGCGCATCCAGAAGAGTTGCGGCGGCTCGTAGCGGCGACCATTTGTTTGCAGCAGGTAGCGGTCGTAGAGCGTTTGCAAGCCGAGATAGTTGAAGGCGAGGTCGCGCTCCGGCCGAATGGCGGCGGCAATCCGGTCGAGGTCGAAGGTTCCCAATGCTGGGTCGAGCATCTCCGCCGTAATGCCCGTCGCGAAGTACCGCGCGACGTAGCCCTGATACGTCTCCGTCGCTTGCGACAGCAACGTCTCCGTGCCGAACGTCTCCGCGTAGAGCATCGTGAGCAGCAGGCGCGCGGCGACGTAGGTGTATGCCGGTTCGCGCTCGAAGCGGGAGCGGGCGGCGAGGATCAGCGCCTGAGCGATTTCCTGCTCGGTGATGCCGTTGTAGACGCTGCCGACAGCCTCCGCGAAGACGGGCGCGGCGAGATCGTCGCCGAGGCCCGCGCACGCCTCCTCGATCCGCTGGCGTAGCGCGTCGTGATCCAGTTCGGCCTCGCTGCCGTCTGCCCGCGTGTAATGGATGACGCGCGCCCGCCGTTCCTCCGCCCGTGCCTCGCGATACAGAATGTACCGCCGCGCGACTGCGTGATCGCCCGCCCGCATCAGTGCCTTCTCGACCTCGTCCTGAATCTGCTCGACGCGCACCGCGTCCTGCGCGTGGCACCAGACGACGACCTCCGTCGCGAGACCGGCGATCTTCGCCGCCGTCTCCGGCGCGAGAGCAATGTCGTCGGAAAGGTCGAGTTCGGCCCGGAACGCCTTTTCGATGGCGACCCGAATGCGCTCGCCATCGAACGCGGCGGTCGAACCATCCCGCTTGTGGACGCCAGGGAGCGCGCGCTGACCGTTCGTGTGCAGGGCAAGGGATGACAGGGACATGGCACAACCTCCCAAAGTGTCGCGCAAGGGGCGCGTCACCCGAATCCATGAATATGAAGATTTCGGTGATAGAGCGGGGAAACCTACCCCCAACCCCCTCCTCGCGGGAGGGGGTTGGGGGGTTAGGTTCTTAGCACTCGCTATAACCGCAGGCGTGGCATTTCTTGCAGCCTTCTTCGAGGACAAAGGCGGCGGAACCGCACTGCGGGCAGAGATTGCCGGAGGGTTGCGGCGCGTTCTCGGCGACCGCGACACCGACGGCCGCAGAGCCAGCGTAGCCGTTCGTGACCGCCTCGCCGAAGTGCATGGCGATCGCCTTGCCGATCGCATCCGGCAGCGAGCGGACCTGCGCCGGGCCGAAGCCGACCGACCGCGAGCCGCCGATGCCGCGCAACTGCTCGGCGACCGCCTTCGCGCGCTCACCCTGCGAGAGCGTCGAGGGGAGCCGGAGGGTGAGCGAGATCAACCGCCCCATACCGTCCGCCATCGCCTCGATGTCCGAACCGGCGCGGCCAATCGTCGCGAAGACCTCCAGCGGCCCCTCGTCGTCGGAGTTGATCGTGATGTACACCTTGCCTTCCGGCGCGGTCAGTTTGCGCGTGTACCCCTGCACGAGGTCCGGGCGCGGCTTGATCGTGGCGAGCGTCGCCGCCGTCGGCGTG
>JALYXG010000385.1 GCA_030947205.1 Chloroflexota bacterium | reverse complement strand
GTTTCTACCAATCATGCACCGAGCCGTCGAGCCGCCGCGTCGTCGGGAGGTAGGCGCGCTGGTACGGGTATGTGGCGGCGAGGGCTTCGTTTACATCGGTGCCGAGGCCGGGGGCATCGGAGACGGTCAGGTAGCCGTCCGTGAAGGTCGGGCCACCGGGAATTACCTCTTGCACCCGCTCGGAAAAGAAGACCATTTCCTGCACGCCGAAGTTCGGCACGACCAAATCGAGGTGGACATTGCCCGCGTGGACAATCGGGCCGATGTCGCCGGGGCCGTGCCACGCCGTCTTGACCGCGTACGGTTCGGCGATGGCGGCGATCTTCCGCCCCTCGGTGATGCCGCCCGTGTGGCCGAGGTCGCAGCGGATGAAGTCAATTAACTGCTCGGTGATGACGGGCAGGCAGTCCCATTTGTTGAAGTAGAGTTCACCCATCGCGAGCGGCGTCGTCGAGTGCTGCCGAATCAGACGGAAGGATTCTTTGTGCTCGGGGCGCAACGCGTCTTCGAGGAAAAAGAGATGGAACGGCTCCAATTCCTTCGCTAGCCGCGCCGCCTCGATCGGCGTCAGTCGCTCATGCACGTCGTGGAAGAGTTCGAGTTCTTCGGGCAGGTTGCTGCGGAGGTGATCGAAGAGGCGCGGGACGGAGCGCAGATACGGCGCGGGTTCCCACGTCTCGACTTCGGGCAGTGGGGGCAAATCTTGCTCCCCTTCCCGACGGCTACCCCGTTCGACGCCGTACGTCCCCTTGAGTCCCGTGCCAGTGATTGCGACCTGCGCGCGGATCACCTTGAACCCCTGCTCCATTAACTGCCGTACCCGCTCCTCGACCGCCTGAAAATTGCTCCCGCTCGCGTGCGAGTACGCCAGCGCACCCTCGCGCGATTTGCCGCCGAGGAGCGAGTAGACGGGCAGATTCGCGCGCTTGCCCTTGATGTCCCACAAAGCGAGATCAATCCCGGCGATGGCCGTCATCTGGATCGGGCCACCCCGCCAGTATGAGCCGCGCGACAAGTACTGGTAGATGTCCTCGATGCGGTCCGGGTCCATACCGATCAGGAGCGGCGCGATGTGTTCTTCCAGCAGCGTCGCGACGGCGAGTTCGCGTCCATTGAGCGTCGCGTCGCCCCAACCGTACAGCCCCTCGTCCGTCTCGATCTTGACGAGTACATAATTCCGCCCCGGGCAGGTGACGACGACCTTCACATTCGTTATTTTCACGGTGTTCTCCCTAACCCCCAGCCTCTTCCCTACGGGGGAAGGGGCGCCGAAAGGGAAGTCGAACCACCAAGACCCCAAGGACACCAAGAGATTCAAAGAAGGTGTTTCGTTTTTTCTCTCTTCTTGGTGTCCTTGGTGGTTCGACTTCCCTCATTTTCGCGGTTCTGCCACTGGCAACGTCCGTGCGGCATGATACGATGCCCCGGTTGGGATTGCACGGGGTACACAACAAGGGAGCGTGCGTGACGATTCTCGATGCAGCATATACTGACCGGCAGGCGCGCTTCGTCGCCCTCGCGGATGAACTCGCCGCGAAGATCGCGCCGCGCGCCGCTGCCTATGACCGTGACAACGCCTTTCCGTTCGCGGACTTCGCGGATTTGAAAGAAGCGGGCTACCTCGCCCTCACCGTTCCGGAGGCGGACGGCGGCATGGGCGCGAACTTGGGCGAGTTTGTGCGCGCGCAGGGACGGCTCGCGCTCGGCAATGGCGCGACGGCCCTGTCCAGCACGATGTCCCTTTCGACGATTGGGCGGGAGGCGCAGTTCCACGCCTGGCCGGAGGGCATTCGGCAGCGCGTCTTCGCGGCGACGGTGCGGGATGGCGCAACGGTCAACAGCGTCGCGACGGAGCCGGAACTTGGCTCCCCCTCGCGCGGCGGGAGACCGAACACGACCGCCAAACAGGTCGAGGGCGGCTGGTTACTCACCGGTCGCAAGACATGGAGCACCCTCAGCCCGATCCTCACCTTTTTTCTTGTCTTCGCCGGGATTGACGGCAAGGAGGAGACGGGCGATTTCCTCGTCACGCGCGGCGCGAACGGCCTTTCGATCATTGAGACGTGGGACAGCCTCGGTATGCGCGCGACGGGCAGCCATGACGTGCTGCTGGAGGATGTCTTCGTGCCGGACGCCGATGTCGTCCGCCTCGGCGGGATGCGCAAGGGCGCGGATCCCGGCGCGACCGACCACCGCGCGTGGGGCGCGCTCGCCGTCAGCAGCACCTACCTCGGCGTCGCGGAGGCGGCGCGCAATGTAGCCGTTCAGTACGCGACCGAGCGCGTGCCGACCAGCCTCGGCAAGCCGATTGCCACGCTCCCGGCGATCCAGGCAAAGATCGGCGAGATAGACATTGCGTTGCTCACCGCCCGCTCGCTTGTGTGGCCGGTGGCGGACGAATGGGATGTTTCCGGTGGGCGTCGTTCCGGCTTCGCGGGCCGGGTTGCCGCCGCGAAGATGACGGCGACCAACACCGCCGTCCGTGTCGTGGACCTCGCGATGCGCGTCGTCGGCGGCGCGAGCCTGACGAAAACCTTGCCGCTCGAACGCTATTACCGCGATGTTCGCGCCGGCCTGCACAACCCGCCGATGGACGATGTGACAGTGATTCTCGCGGGAAAGAGCGCCTTTGGTCAGGACTGAAAACAAAGGTCGAACCGCCAAGACGCTCATATAGTGCGGAATAGAGCCAAACCCGTCACGGATGCGGGCAGGCGTCCGTTCGTATCAGTGTGACGAGCGTTGCCGGTGGAGTATGCGCGCGAAATTGGCCCATCCATCCTTCCCATTGTGCGATACGTTCTGCTAGACTGGCAAACGCGCCAGGCGAGCGCTCGGTGCCGTGGTCATGAGGGGGGCGAATGAAAGCCGACGCCATGCACGTCCGCGCGACGGACGACGTGCAACTGGCACGCGGAAATGAACGCGTTTTCCCGCTGCAGAGCGTGCGCACCGTGCCGCACAGCGCCCGTGCGACGCGCCTGCCGGTGCGCGCGCTGCTCCTTCCCCGTCGGCATCGCCCGACCCTCGCCGCCCTCGCCGCCTTTTACCGCGAAACGCGCACCCTCGGCACCGCGACGCCGGAGCACATCGCGCGCCTCGACGCGTGGGAAGCCGACATTCACCGCGTCTGGGAAGGGGAGGCGACGTACCATCCGGTGCTTTCGCCGCTCCGGGCGCATCACCTACCATGCGAGCCGCTCCTCACACTGATCGCGGCGCAACGGGAACGCCAGCGCAACCGCGGATATGAAACCTACGACGAATTACTCGCCGCCTGCGCGCGGGCATCGAACCCGCTCGGTCGCCTCGTCCTGGCGATCCTCGGTCACACCGACGACGAACGGATCGAATACAGCGATGCGATCTGCACCGCCGTGCAACTGACCGCCTTCTGGCGCGACATCGCGCGGGATTACACGCGTGGGCGCATCCACGTCCCGCGAGAGGATTTGCATCTTTTCGGCGTTGGCGATGCCGACCTCGCGCGGGCCATTGCGAATCGCCGTGCGGACACCAATATCCGCGCGATGATCGCCTTCGAGATCGAGCGCGGCGTCGAACTGCTCCACCACGGCGCACCGCTCGTGACGATGCTGCGGGGCCGGGCGCGCCTCGATTGCGCGTTGATCATCTCCGATACCCGCGCGATGCTCGCGGCCATCGTCCGGCAGGGCTATGACCCCTTCGTCGTCCGTCCGCAACTCTCGCGTACCGCCCGTGCCGCCACACTCTTCGGCGCCGTGCGCTCCATCAGCGAAGAGACACTGCACAATCGGTAGCGCGGGCTTTCCGGCCCGCGTCTCTGTGTCACTGGCGCAGGCTGAAGCCTACGCTACCACGTCCTCTCGAATGCGAATTCCTGGTTGACGACGCGGAATCCGGCGGACCGATAGAGCGCCAGCGATGCATCGTTGCCGCCGGAGGAATACACGATTGCGGTGCGCGCACCGTGCGCTTGCAATCGCCGCAAGCCCTCGTTGATAACCGCCCTGCCGACGCCCCGTCGTCGGTATGCCGCGCGGGTGCCGACGGGTTCGAATTCGCCCGTCCGGTTGACGGGATCGAGCCAGCAGATGCAGTAGGAGGCGAACGCGCCATCGGGCATCACGGCGACGATGTCCAGATCGGGCCGGTAGCCGGGCACGCCGCGCATCCGCGTGTAGGATGCGTCCGTCAGTTGTGAGTTCGACCAGACGTCCCGATGGAGCGCGACGCGCGCGGCGATCTCTGCGTCGCCCACGAGCGGGCGGATCACCGCACCGTCCGGGGGTGGCGCGTCGGGGATCGCCGCGTCGAGATCGCGGTGCATGACGCGGAGCAGATGCTTCCCGGTGCGAGCGAATCCGTGGCGATGCAGGAGCGCGAGACGGCGGGCGTCACTTTCCAGCGCATAGGTCGTCATCGAGCGCGGCGCACTATCATTGCGGCGCGCGTGCCACGCACGAGTGACCCATGTTAGCATCGTTTCTTCGAGCGCGCCATCATCGTAGGCGCGCGGGTGGAGTTGCAGGACTGCCGACGCTTCGGCGTCACGCCAGGCGAAACCGAGCAGTCCGGCATCGTCGTACCAGAGCCGGATATTCGCGGTCGCGTCGAATGCGTCGCTGCGGAACATCTGCCACAGCACATCGCCGACATGCCATTGGCCCGGCTGCCGTGAGTCGCCATTCGCCGCCACAACGAGATCGAGGAGCGGTTGCAGATCGGTGGATGGATCGAAGGGGCGTGACAAAAATGGGCCTGAACCATGCTTCATTGCGTTCCTCCGCTTGCGACGTGCCGGGCGCGCGGCTATTCTCTCAGGGCGGAGACGGCCGCGCACGGGGACAGCAACAACGATGCCCGATAATTTCCCGACAACTCAGCGCCGCAAGGCCGAGCACCTGCGCATCACGATGGACGAGGATGTCGCTTCCGGTCTCGCGAACGGCTTCGCGCGCTATCGCTTCGTCCATCAGGCGCTCCCCGAATGCGACCTCGGCGCAATTGATACTCGCCAGCCCTTCCTCGGCAAGACGCTCCGATTGCCCTTGCTCGTCTCGTCCATGACGGGCGGGACGGATGAGGCGACGACGATCAACCACCGCCTCGCGGAAGCGGCACAGGCTGCCGGCATCGCCCTCGGCGTCGGCTCGCAGCGGAGCGCGGTGGAGCAACAGGCGCTCGCCGCCACCTTCCGCGTCCGCGATGTCGCGCCGGATATCCTGCTCTTCGCAAACATCGGCGCGGTGCAGTTAAACCGGGGCTACGGCGTGGACGAGTGCCGCCGCGCGGTCGAAATGATCGGCGCGGATGCCCTGATTTTCCACCTCAACCCTCTCCAGGAGGCCCTGCAACCGGAGGGCGATCATCAATGGCGCAACCTCCTCAATCGGATCGAGGCAATTTGCCGGATGATCGAGGTGCCAGTTGTCGCCAAAGAAGTCGGTTGGGGTATCGCGCCAGCAGTCGCCCGGCAACTCGCGGAGGCGGGCGTCGCGGCGATTGATGTCGCGGGCGCAGGGGGCACGTCGTGGAGCCAGGTGGAGATGCACCGCGCCCGCAATCCGATGGCGGCGCGCGTCGCGGCGCACTTCGTGGATTGGGGCATCCCGACGGCGGAATGCGTCGCCGGTGTCGCCGCCGCGCTGCCGATGATGCCGCTAATCGCCAGCGGCGGCTTGCGAAACGGTGTCGAAGTCGCGAAGGCGATTGCCCTCGGCGCGCACGTCTGCGGCCTTGCCCTGCCCTTCCTCAAGGCGGCAGCGATCTCGACGGAAACAGTGCTGGAAGCAATCGAAGAACTTGCAACGACGCTCCGAGTGGCGATGTTCGCGACCGGCATCCCCGATCTCGCAACCTTGCGCGGAACGCCCCAACTCATCCGATGGGATGCCTGATTGGATTAGGCCACATGAGTCTGCACGGATGTTGGCAATCAGGCAGGCAAGCCACGATGTTCCGTCCTCTGGCAGTGTCGATCTTGGGAGCCGCCGCACGACTAACTGATGTCGGTGTCCGCACGGGATGCCGAACGTAAGTATGGTGGCACCACGCGCGCAGGAGGAGAACGGATCACGGGAATGTTGTGGTCGTCATGAGATGTCGCTGGACGGGTAACCGCGCGCCGTCCGTCCCTACTGATGCCTTGGTGTGAATCGACAGGGGTCAACGAAATCGTCACATTTCCAGAGCCACGGTGTCTGGGGCGCTATCCAGCTGCCAGGGCGAACGAGGGAGGAGCGTACCCAATGGCTAAGGTCATCGCAATCATGTCCATGTCGCTCGACGGGTACATCGCCGATACCGGCGACGGTGTCGCGGAAGTCTTCGACTGGTACTTCGCGGGCGATGTCGACGTGCCCACCCACGATCCGAACTTCACCTTTCACGTCTCCGCGCCCAGCGCCGAACACCTGCGGGCATTGATGAGCGAGGTCGGTGCGATGCTCACCGGCCGCCGCACCTTCAACAAAGCCGAAGGCTGGGGCGGTCAGCACCCGTGGGGAATACCGGCGTTCGTCGTCACGCACCACGTGCCGGAAGGTTGGCCCCGCCCCGGATCGACCGTCCACTTCGTGACCGAAGGGGTGGAAAGCGCGGTGGCGCAAGCCACATCTGCTGCGGGAGACCGCGCGGTGGGCGTCCATGGCGGCGAGACGATTCGACAGTGCCTCGACGCCGGCCTGCTCGACGAGCTCCACATCGATCTCGCTCCGGTGTTGCTGGGCGCTGGGGTCCCCTTGTTCGACCGGCTTCGGAACGCACCGGTACTCCTCGGCAATCCGACGGTGGTCGCCGGCGTCGGCGTCACACATCTGCGCTACCCGGTGCGCGCGCGTTAGGGGTCTCCCGGGATGAACGCGTCGAACGTGATGACCCGGCGGCAGGTTCGCGCCGCCGCCTGTTCGAGATATTGCCGTCGCGCGTCGAGTTGGAGATCGTTTGGGTGATCGACACGCCGGAGGCCACGCACATCCGCTACCGCGTCCGTCGCTGAGCCGTTCGCACAACCGCTGCTCGTCGCCCTTGAGGTGGGATGAAAGGCTGCGACACGAGGTTTGACAGCCGTCACTTATGGTATTCGTGCATCATCATGGCTCTCCCGCAATCTCGATGCACCAAAATCACTGAACCGTCAGTCACGGCGGTGGCTTTCTTGGTCGACACCGATTCATGCGTCTACATCGCGTCTGACGCGCGCTTTGCTCCGTCCTCTAGCCAGCAAGCATGTCACGCGTCACCATCGAGATTGCGGGAGAGTCAACATCATGTGGCCGAGTCCAGCCCGATTGCCATCCTAAGTGGTGGCACAGGGTTTCAACCTATGCCACCACTTGACCGGTCATTCAAGCGATGCGTGCGACTCGTAGGCTGCAGCCTGTACTGCCATATTATCGCTTCGCGAAGGCTTCCTCGATCTTTGCGGCGAGGTCCACATCGCGCTTGGTGACAGCGTCCGCGTCGTGCGAGCTGCACACGATGTCTACCTTGTTCCAGCCACGCAGCGTGATGTCCGGGTGATGCCAGACGGCCTCGGCGATCACGCCGACCTCGACGACGAAACCGAGCGCGTGGACGAAATCGCTCAGTTCGTACGTCTTGGCAATGCCGTCGCCCTTCCGTTCCCAGCCCGCCAGCGTTTGCAGCCGCGCGGTCACTTCGTCGTCCTTGAGTTTGTCCATGATGTCGCCTCGCTCTCGGATACATGTCTTACGTCGTGCCGTCGCCCGCGAGCGCGGTGCAGGCCATGACGAGCTGCGTGTTCGGGTTCTCGAAGCCGAGTTTGACCGTCGCGCGGGCGGGCCGCTGATCGTCCGGGAAATGCTTCACATATTCGGCATTCATGCGCGCGTACTCCGCCGGGTCGGCCAGCCCAACCTGAATCCAGACGACGCGCGCCAGGGACGATCCGGCGGCGTCGAGAATCTTGCGCAGGTTCTCGATCGTGCCGCGCGTCTGCTCCTCGATCGTCCCGCCGCCTGCGCCGCTCGCCTGATCCACGCCGCCCACCCCCGACACCCAGACGAACCCATTCGCGACGACCGCCCGGCTGAACGGTAAATCCCCCCGCCCGCCTGGAATGTTCTTGATGTACCGAATCTCATCCGCCATACCAACCTCCTCAGACCGACAAACCGATTGAACCGCAGAGGCGCAGAGGCGCAGAGGACGCAGAGAGACGAGGAAAAAGAGAAAGACTGAGACCTCATGCTCGACACGCGATGGATCATATCACTCGTCTTCACATCATTTTTCTCTCTGCGCTCTCTGCGCCTCTGCGGTTCTCCCCGGTTTCCGTCGTTTCCCTCATCCCACCGCGACGGGTTCGGATTGCACGCTGTCGCGCTCCTGGGAGGCGAGCATCGCGGCGACCTGGCGTTCGACATCGGTGCGGCGCGGGACGAGCAGGCCGAAGAGCGCCGCGATGAAGATAAAGAGCGACATCAAGGCGTAGACAGGCCGAACGCCGATGAGATCAATCCCCAAGCCGGCAATCGAGGACGAGAGCGGGAAGCCGCTCATCGAGATCGCGCGGGCCGCAATATTTACCCGCCCTTGCAGGTGATCGGGGATGAGCCGCTGGCGGAGCGAGATGACGGTAATAATTACCATCTCGACGCAGAACGCGCGCAGCATGAGCAGGACAAGCGCGGCGGGCAGGTTCGGTGCGAAGGCCATCGCGACCGTCAGCACGCCCGCGAGCGAGAAGCCGCCAATCATCATCGTGCGAATGCCCAGTCGTGCGCTGACGCGGGTGACGAGGAACGCCGAAACGATGCCGCCGACCCCGGACGCCGCGTAGAGCAGCCCGACGAGCGCCTTGCGGATGCCCAGTCCTTCCAGCGCATAGACCGGCAGCAACCCATACACGCCGCCGTCCGCGAGGGTAAAGACGAACAGTACTGCCGCGAGCGCCCGCACCGTCCGCTGCCGCCACAGGAAGCGGAGACCTTCGGCGAGATCGGCGCGGACGCTATGGCCTGCCGCCACACCGAGCGTGTGCCGCTGGAACGGGCGGCGGATCGTCGCCAGCGCGCAGAACGAGCAGGCAAATGTCACGCACGCGACCATTAGCGACAATGCCTCGCCGATGTTCGTGATGAGCACCCCCGCCACCGACGGCCCGACCAGCGCACCGACCGAGACGGTGATTTGTAGCCGCGCGTTCGCCTCCACCAACTGGTCGCGCCGCACGAGTGCGGTCAGGGCGCTGAGAGCGCAGGCATCGAAAAGCACCGTAAAGAGCGGCGCGAGTGCGGCGATGATATAGACATGAAGGATGGCGACTTGCCCGAACGCCGCCGCGACCGGGATGCTGCCATACAAGACGACCCGCGTCGCGTCGCATGTCAGCATGATGACGCGCCGGTTCATCCGATCCGCCGCGACGCCCGCCCACGGTGCGATCAGTGGGTATGCCAATGTCTCGAAAGCGGCGACCAGCCCCGTCTGCCACGCCGAGTGCGTCCGGCTGAAGACGAGCAGCGGCACGGCGATCAGGATCGTGAAATAGCCGAAGACCGTTGCGGCCTGAGACGCCCAGAGTTTGCGAAAATCTACATTCCGCAGCAGTGCAGGCCCGGCGAACGACACGCGTGCAAGTCCCTTCCCGGCGCCACGATCCGGTCGCCGCGATGAGCATAGCGGCGGTATGCGGGGGATTCAAGGCATATTCGATGTCGGGCAGGGAAACCCAACCCCCGGCCCCTTCCCGCGAGGAAGGGGAGGGGATTCTCCGCGAGATCGAGGTGCTATGAGGAACACTCTGGTACCGCGATGAGTCACCCTATCCCACGACGAGGGACGGAAGATTCTATGGATGGTTGTCAAGCTCTTTTCGATCATTCGACGATTCGATCGCTCGATCCCTCACCCTCGTCACCGGTTGACGATTCACCCGTTCCCCCTCGTATCGCGTCCCGTG
>JALYXG010000376.1 GCA_030947205.1 Chloroflexota bacterium | reverse complement strand
CATCGCGTGGTGGATGGCGGTGGGACCGGGGATGATGATCTTCCTGACGGTGCTGAGCATCAACTTCATCGGCGACGGGTTGCGGGACGCCCTCGACCCCCGCAAGACCCAGGGCTAGCCCACACCGACACCCCACGCGACCCACCCCCCACACACACCGCACACCGACCGACACGCGGCCCTCCTCGGGCCGCTTTTCCTTATCCGCATTTCTCGCAGACTGCGCTGATACTATTTTCATACTCCGCATCACAAATTGTTGCGCATTCCCGTTTATACAGATGAACGAATCGGTGGGAAGTCTGTTGGCGGTTTCACTGGACGACGAAACTCGCAATCGGATCGCGTATATGGTGGATGACCGATGGACTATCAACACCTGTACATGGATGATGCCAAGCCGCAAAACCTTATCAAGGAAGGCGTAATTGTGGATGGCACGGAACTCGATGGTATCGCGGGCGTCCTTTGGGACGCACGGGAAATGCGGGCAATTGCGCCCCGCGACAGCGATGTAATCTACCGCTTGTACCGTCAGGAGAATACCGCCGTTGCGGACGATGCGTTGCGGCCGATGCGGGGCCGGTGCTTCGTTTCCGAACCGCAACGCCCCTATGCCATCGGCGAAACGGTAATGCTGGAAACGCGCGATGGTCAGCGCATCTTCGGCACTGTTCAGCACATCCGCGAGATGCGCACGGGTAGCGTTTCCCTCATCCTCGATATTGAGCTGTAGTAGTCAGCAGATAGTAGTCAGTTGGAAGTGGATACGCTTCACGTTTCCTAGTCTCATTCTGACTACTGACTACTGACTACTTGCCACTCCCCGCGTTGCACCCGCCATCCGCTCCATGCGATACTCCGACACCACGCCGCGTTCGTCCGCCAGACGTGAGGGAAGGGTTTTACGATGCACGCTGGTGGCATTGTCACGCTGACAACGGATTTCGGCTCGCGCGATAGCTACGTCGCCCAGATGAAGGGGATGATCCTCCGCACTGCGCTGCGCGTGACGATTGTGGATGTGACCCACGCCATCAGCCGCCACTCGATCGTCCAGGCGGCATTCGTGATCGCCGATCTGTGGCGGATGTACCCGGACGGCACCGCGCATGTCGTTGTCGTGGATCCCGGCGTCGGCACGGATCGCCGCCCGATCGCGCTGGAAGTGGACGGCCAGTATTTCGTCGGGCCGGACAACGGCCTGTTCAGCCACATCCTCGCCGCCGCCGAGCGCGACGGTTTGAGTTGGCGCGGTGTCGTGCTGACAAACCCCGATTACTGGCGCGCGCGTGACATCTCCGCGACCTTCCATGGACGGGACATCTTTGCGCCCGCCGCCGCGCACCTCGTCAATGGCACGCACCTTTCCCACTTGGGCGACCCGCTCGATTCGCCCGTCCGGCTGACACTGCCGTCGTACGAGCAAACGGCGGGCGCGATCCGGGGCGAGATCATTTATGTGGACAGTTTCGGCAACTGCGTCACCAATATCCCCGCGCATCTCCTACCGCCGCCCGGCGCACCCGGCGTGATGATCGCGTGTGGGAGCCTCGCCGCGCTTCCTTTCGCGCCAACTTATGGCATGGTCGGCGAAGGGGAACCGCTCGCACTGGTCGGCAGCCACGGCTATCTGGAGATTGCCGTGCGCCGGGGCAATGCCGCGCGCGACTACGATCTCGCCTCCGGTACACCGGTCCACGTCTCCGGTATCGCCTCGTGATGACGCGCACGTCCCTCTACACGGTAGATCCGCTCGGCCAAGAGGATGCGGCGCTGTTACGCGGCGTGGCCGATCTGCTCGTCGTCGCCTTCCCGGCGATCTATGCAGGCGATGTGACGCAGGCGCTCGCGGATGTCGTGCAGTTCGCGCCGGAAGACCGCAGCCTCGTCGCGCGGGATAGCGACGGTGCGCCGCTTGGCTGGCTGCGTCTGGAGCATTTCCGGGGGCAGGTCTCGGCGGAGATCAAACTCGTCGCCGTGCATCCGGCGCGGCGGCGGCAGAGTGTCGGTCGCACCCTCGTGATGGCCGCCGAGGAGCGGATGCGCACCCTCGGTTGCATGACGATGCTCGCGACGGTCGGCGACACGCGCGGGCGGACAAATCTCTATGGCGTGGATGTCACCGAGGACGCGCCGCGCCTGTTGGCGGACTTCGCCTGCCACGCCGATCATCCGGCGGGCTTCTTCCTCGAAATCGGCTATCGCCTCGTCGGCTTTCTCCCGGACGCCTATGGCTCCGGCAAGCACGACCTGACGCTCGCGCGACGCATAACGCAGCAATGAGTGATGAGCAACGAGCAATGAGCGGTGATCTCCAAACTCATTGCTCATTGGTGCATCGTTCATGTGTGTACTGGATTAAGGCGAGTGTTTCATGGACATCGTCATCTGATGGTACCGTCCGACCGTCTTTCCGCCATGCCAGGGCACGTTCAATCAAAGTATCCCAGTGCCCGTCCGTAATTCCTCGCGCCCAGCGTGCGGCGACCGGCTTGGAAACTACAGTGCCGGTGTCGAGCGTGTAGAGTATCCGACACATCGTCAGGACGGCGTAGGACTGGTAGCCAATGGTGGGCCGGTGCAACGGAGCAGGATCCTCGCGCATCGGTCCCCACCAACTATTCATAAGCGTCACCACCGACTGGTGCAAGTCTCGTGAAGAGACGGGGGCGATTAATGTGCGCGGATCGGGTCCCGCGATCACTACCCCGTATTCTCGCAAAATAAAGCGTTGGATAATCCAGTCACTACCGAGTTGGTCCATGTCCAGAATCTCGCCCACCCCCCGCTCGATGTGCGGATGGCGTGCGCGGGCCGGATCGTAACGGCGCAGGGCGTTCTGCGGGATATAGGCCGCCTCCACCTCCGTCGCCCACGGCGACGCGCTGGCATTGAATCGGTCATGCATCGCGCGCAAGGCCAACAGGAGGTCGTCGGGTAAGTCGGAGTCGGTCACGACGACGAAATCAATATCGCTCCGCTCTGCGTCGAAATCGCCGAGGGCGAGGGAGCCGGAGAGATACATCGCGCGAAAATGATCGCCGAGGATGTCCCGCGCACCCAACAGAAAACCCGACACTGCCACATTAACATCGGGGTATGGCGTCGGCCAGCGTTGTGCGGCGGCAAGGCTCGGATCGGTCGTCATATCACCTGCCCGTTGTAACGTGCATCGGTAAACTGGGTCATGGGCACTTCTGATGATCGGTATGTGGAGGCTTTCGGTCGCCGTGATGAAGGAAACCTGAGCGGCAATCCGCACGACAAATCGTGTCCATAATCTGCGTGTCTGACGTAGCGGATTTTCCCATGTCTCGCCAGTGAGTCCTGCTTTCTCCTCATCATCAAATGTGCCCAAGAGCCGGTAAGCTGCACGAATGTTGTAATGCTATTCTGCACTCCGGAAGCGAGAGGATGTGTGAGAAGGGTACGGCATGTGCAGGGATCGGGGTAGGGAGCGAAGGACCTACCCCGACAATGGCCCGACAGGTTCCTCCCTCGCGAACAGGCGCGACGTAGCGGGTGACCGTCATGGCGTGCACCTCCGGCACGAAGAGCGCCGCTAGGCTTCTTCACCCAGCGCAAACGCGATTATCTGGTCAGCTGACATGCGCCCCCCGGCCTCCCACTCTACCGCAAATACCTCCTCCCCCAGGGCATCACGAATGGCTCCTCGATCTGCGTCCGTATGCCGCGCCAGATACGATTGCGGAGACACACCGGCTTCGGCACGGAATGCAGCGGCTTTCCCCAGGAGCCGTGCAGCCTTCCGGGATCGGCCCCGCTCCGCTTCCACGCCGGCCAGTCCCTCGAGGGTGTAGGCGACCCCGATCCGCACCGCCCCTCGGCCGATGCTCAGCGCCTCTCGCAGCAACGCCTCGGCGCGGTCCGGCTCGCCACGCTCGCGCATGATATGGCCCAGCAGGTTCAGGGCGGCGCCGGTGCCTCCACGATCCCCGATCGTGCGGCTGAGCATCAGACTCTCCTCGACGACCACGGCGGCACGCGCGGTCAGTCCGCGTTCAGCCAGGAGCAGTCCGAGTATCCGTAGGGAGTACACCAGCCCGGCCTCGTCTTCAAGGGCGCGGCGCAGCTCGACGCTTTCCGCCAGCAATGGCTCGGCGCGTCTCAGGTCGCCGGCGAGGTAGACCGCATAGCCGAGGTTGACAAGCGCATGGGCGATGCCAGCTCGGTCATCCAGGCTCCGGTACAGCCCCAGACTCTCCTCCAGCAAAGTGATGGAGCGCGCTCGATCACCCCAGTCCCGCACCACACCGCCCAGATCGGTGAGCGCGCGGGCGACCGCTTGCCGGTCGTCTCGTTGCCGGTGGAGTCCGATGCTCTGCTCGAACAGGGCTGCTGCCCGCGCATACTCGCCCAGGTTGTACACGAGCGCCGCCAGGCCCTCCAGCGCGCGCGCCCGGCTCCCCGCCATCGTGAGATCGTGGAGCTCGGCGTCCCGGTCGCGGCCCAGAAACCGTTCCAGCCAGGCCCGGCCTTCCGCGTAGTAACCCCGGATGAACCAGAAACGCGCCAGGGCCGCGGCCAGACGAAGCCCCACTGCCACATCGCGGCACTGGTCCGCCCAGCGCAGCGCAGCGCGCAGGTTGTCGTGTTCGCGATCGAGGAGCGCCCACGATTCCGATGCTCCCCGCCCGCTGAGCCGTGATGCGGTCTGCTCCGCCAGGGCGAGGTAGTGGTTCGCGTGGCGATGGCGCACCGCGGCTCCTTCCCCGGCTTCCTCCATCTTTTCGTGCGCATACGCGCGAATCGTCTCCAGCATCTCGAGACGGGGAGGCGCACCATCCCAATTCCGCAGAGCAACCAGGCTGTGATCGGCCAGGGCCCCAAGGCAATCCAGCACGTCTTCCTCGGCAAGGCCCTCCCCCGCACAGACGGCTTCCGCAGCCTCGGCGGTCCAGCCGCCGGCGAACGCCGCCAGCCGCCGGAACAACACTTTCTCATCCGTTCCCAACAGATCATGGCTCCAGGTAAGGGTGGCGCGGAGCGATTGCTGGCGCGCCGGGGCATCCCGGCGCCCGGCGCTCAGCACGGCCATCCCGCGATCCAGGCGCGCGAGCAGCTCCACCGGGGAAAGGATCTTAGCGCGGCCTGCCGCCAGCTCGATCGCCAGGGGCAGGCCATCCACGCGGCGACAGATCGCGCCGACCGTACGCGCAGCGGAAGGCGTGAGGGCGAATGAGGGCTGCACGGCTTCCGCCCTCCGGGCGAACAGGGCGACGGCAGGGTTTTGTGCGAGGTCGCCGGTGCTATCCGCGGCCGGGAGGGGAAGTGGTTGAACGGGGAACTCGCGCTCGCCGCCGACGCGTAGCGCGATCCGGCTCGTGACCAGCAGGCGCAAGCGCGGCGCCACCGCGATCAAGGCCCCGGCCAGCGGCGCCGCCGCGATCAGATGCTCGAAGTTGTCGAGGAGCAGCAGCATTTCTCGCCCGGCCAGCGCCTCCTCCAGGCTGCGCTGCAGCGTGTTGCCGCCCACCTCCCTGACGCCGAGTGCCGCGGCGATGGCAGACACGACCAGGGAGGGATCGGTGAGGGACGCCAGGTGAACGAACGTGACACCCTCGGCGAAGGAACCGGCGCTTCGCTCCGCGACCGCGTAGGCGAGACGGGTCTTGCCCACGCCTCCCGGCCCGGTGAGGGTGAGGAGGCGCGTTGTATCCCGCAGCAGCGCCACCGCCCTCTCGACTTCGGATTCGCGCCCCAAGATCGGAGTGGCCTGATGCGGAAGGCCATCGATGGCCTTGTGGCCCGCAACCCCTGCCGGGGACCGAGCTGCCGCCAGGAAGCCCCCACGGTCCTCATCGCCCAGCGCCAAGGCGGCGGCCAGCACCTGCAGCGTGTGCCGCTGTGGATGCTGTCGCTCTCCCCGCTCCAACAGGCTGATGGCGTCCACCGAGAGCCCGGTCTTCTCGGCCAGCGCCTCCTGTGAGAGGCCCGAGGCGAGACGATGGCGTCGAAGCAACTCGCCAAATGTAGGGGGATGAGGAGATGTCATACATTTGCCCGGCCAATTGTCAGGGTCATTGTACGGGTTGTCGGTGGTGATCGCCCGTCACGGGACCTAGACTACATCACGTACGGCACCGATGAGTGATCCACAAAAAGGAGAAAGCGCGATGACCGAGAGACTACCTCAGAGTATAGCGACGCGAGGAACGCGTGTACAGGAGGCGGCGATGAACCAGGTCGCGACCGGCGAGTTCGCCGCCCTCGCCCCGGGCGCGGGGCAGAGCGTGTGGTTCATGGGCACCCTGATGACCGTCAAGGTGGGCGCGGCGCAGACCGGCGGGGCCTACATGGTCGGCGAGTGGCTCCTCCCCCCGGGCTTCGGCCCGCCCCCGCACATCCACCACGACGACGACGAGACGTTGTATATCCTCGAGGGCGAATTGTCCGGCTTCTGCGGCGAGCAGGTCTGGCGGGGTGGGGCGGGCACCTTCGTGCTCCTGCCCCGCGGCCTCCCGCACGGCTTCCGCGTCGAAGGTGCGACACCGGCGCGCGTGCTTCAGTTGGGCAACGGCTCCGGGTTCGAGCGCTTCATCGCCGAGGCGGGCGCACCGGCGCAGACCCTCACCCTCCCTCCACCACCCGGGGAGGCGGAGATCGCGCGGATGCTTGCGGCGGCGCCGAAGTACGCGATCGAGGTCCTCCCCCTGCCCGCCGGGTAGCGGGGCGCCCCCATGTTTGACCGGCCCCCCGCAATGTGACCAGCGAGTGTGGAAGGCACGCAACCGATGATCGCTCCCTGCGTCGGTTGCACGGATACGGTTGCTAACGGCATGACGCGGTTACTGCGTGTGACCGCCCTCCTCCGCGACGATCTCCTCGACCGTCATGCGCAGTTTCCCGACCTGCGCCAGCAGCCGCTCCGCCGCCCCGCGCATCGCCCGCGGGCCGTACACCCTGCCGGGAGCGGACGGCGCGAAGGGCGCTGCGGTGTAGTCGACGAAATCCTCGGCGTTACTCTCGTCGGATAAGATTCGAGGGTGTTGAAAATCGGTGCTCCTTGGTAATAGCATCATCCCTTCGACGCATCCCGAAGGAGGTGTGCATTGCTTGGGCCACCCAAGACTCGCGATCTCGACCGCCTCGTCCTCATCTCCCTCGAGGCCGCCGTGCCTCAAGGGCATTTCTACCGGCATCTCCACCGTGCCTTTGACCTCTCCTTTGTCCGCGTTCTCACCGCCGATTGCTACGCGCCTGGCGGGCGACCCTCGATCGACCCTGAGGTCTTCTTTCGCCTCCAACTGATCATGTTCTTCGCGGGCATCCGCTCGGAGCGACAACTGATGGAGCAGGTCAGTTACAACCTGGCGATGCGGTGGTATGCGGGCTACAACCTTGACGAACCGCTCCCCGATCACTCGTCTCTGAGCAAAATCCGTGCGCGTTTGGGGGTGCCGGTCTTCCGCCGCTTCTTCGAGAGGATTACCGAGCAGTGCGTCACGGCGGGGTTGGTCTGGGGGGAGGAGCTGATCTTCGACGCGACCAAAGTGCGTGCCAATGCCGCGTTGGATTCGCTCATCCCACGCTTGCGACTTCTCACCGAGGAGCACCTGGCACACCTCGAACCACCGGAACAACCGACAACGCTGTGGGCGTGCAACGACGCCCGCTGGGACCTGCTCGAACAGTGTCGACTCGATCCCGACCGACCGGACGCCAATGGCTATGAGCGCAAGAGCAGCCGACAGGTAAGCACGACCGATGCCGATGCGGTCGCCATGAAGACGAGCGGGCAGAAGGCGACATTGGGATACCACGACCATTACGTAGTGGATGGCGGCAAGGCGCGCATCATTCTGCACGCTATCGTGACCACGGCAGATGTCATGGAGAACCAGCCGATGCTTGCTCTGCTGCGTCGGGTGATGTTCCGTTGGCGCGTGCGCCCGAAACACATCGTCGCCGATACTACGTACGGCACGGCGGAGAACATCCGGGAGATCGAAGAGAGCGGCATCCGTGCGTATACTCCCTTGGCCAACTGGGATCGGCAGCCGGGGTACTATGGTCCCTCGCAGTTTACCTACGATGCGGCGCACGATCGCTATCTCTGCCCGCGCGGGGCGAGATTGCACCGACTGAGGGAGAAGCAGACCGAGCGGGTCGTTGTCTATCGCGCCCCGCCGACGATCTGTAATGCCTGTCCGGTGAAAGCCGCCTGTACCCCAAGCGACCACGGACGAAGTATGCAACGCTCGTTCGATGCCGACTATCTCGACCGGGTACGAGGCTACCACGAGACCGAGGACTATAAGAAAGCGATGCGCAAGCGCAAGGTATGGATCGAACCGCTCTTTGGAGAAGCGAAGCAGTGGCATGGGATGCGGCAGTTCCGCTTACGCGGATTGCAGAAGGTGAATATGGAGGGCGTGTTCATTGCGGCAGGACAGAACCTGAAGCGATTGCTGAGCGCGCGGGGCTGGGGACGGCGCCCATGGCCGGACGGAGCAGCCGGTTTCGCTGGTGTGACGTGCCACCCCGCTCCCGCGTGGCGATAATGCACGATTGATCGGTGATGATCCGGGCCGATATGCGTGTTTCCCGATGCCGGGTGAGGCAACCGACACCGACGAGCAGATCGATTTTCAACACGCTCATTCATTATCTGCAGAGCCAGGCAGGTTTCGTCGGCAATATCGGGACGATTTCCTCCTGTATCTATGGGCTGCCCATCGCAATAAGGCGTGAAAAACTATGCAGATACCATGGAGAGCGCCCGACCGATGGAGTGCAGGATAGCGCTGCGAGATCAGTGCAGTTTACCGATGGACGTGACAGCCCGTTACTCGCTCTTCTTCGCGGGTCGCCGGGCGACCTGGGCTTGCTCGTAGACCGTCTGCGCGTTGGGCGCGTTGCCGTGGAGAGTCGGGACACCCTCGTGCGCGACATCGGCGGCGGAAAGGTCGCCACCGTTGAAGGGGTCGCCGTAGGAAGAAGGGGCGGCAAAATCGTCCGCCGTGTGGCGCTTCGGGTCCAGACCGGCAGTAGCGGTGGGGTAGATTTTCGCGAAGCGCGCGTCCTCCACGGATGTGCCGATGAACTCGCGCTCCTCCTTGACGGTGTCGTTTTTGCCGATCTCGGCGACGTGCTTGCCCATGATATTCAGATGGACGCGACCGGAGTCTTTCGCCGTCGCGCCCTCGACACGCGCGACAGCGCTCATCGGCAAATACAGCGTCCGTGTGAACAAGAACCCCTGCTCGACCGCGATGTGCTCATATTCCACCGCGATCACACGACCAACAGCCCGCCCGCGCGCGTCCACAACACTGGCGCCCTGCGCGATCTCAACAGAACCGGCCATTCGATTGCTCCCCTTCGTGTTCAACGCAACGATCTCGTCCGTCAGCCATAGCGTACCGTGCGGCGGGCGGGGACGCCAGAGCCGGGGGCCTGGGTTTTTACCGTCGGTCCTTGTCGCGCTTGCCCGTGTCCGCGAGGGCGTTCCAGGCGCCCTTGACGGTATCACTAATGATGTTGCCGCTCTCGTCCACGTTTTGGTCGCCGTCGTTCACGCTCGGTGGACGCACCATGCGATCGGTCTCCTCGGCGTCGGCGAAAGATGTAACGCCCTGCTCACGCACAACGATCTCCTGCACGCGCTGCTCGGGGGTCATCGGCACATTCGGGAGTTCGCGATCCTGCTCGCCGATCCGGTCTTGCGCGTCCTGCTGACGATCCATGCGCCGCTCTTCCGTTGGCTCGTCGGGGTCATCAGTTGGGAGGCCGTAGCCGCTGCCAACGGGTGGGTTACCATTGCTCATGCTCATACATTGCTCCTTTGCATCGTCGCAACCGCGTCGGCCGCTCATATCGCACTCGGCAATATCGGTGCCAGACGCACGAAAAAGCGGGCTGCCCGCAGGCACCCCGCCATCTATCGTCCCTGAGAGAGGAGTTAGCGATTGCGCAGCTTGTCTTCGCCGTCGCGCACGGCGTCTTTCGCGCGGTCAAGGATGCCTTCGCCCTGACGCCCGGTGCGGTCGCCCGCTATGCCGGTACGGTCGTAGGCCGTGTCGGTCGTATTCGTCGCGTCGTGGCGCTCGCGCTCGGTCGCAGACATCATATCGGAGCGACGCCGCTGATCCGCCGTCAGATTGCCCTCGACGTGGACGCGTGAGTTGTTCGGGTCCTCGACGTGAACCTCCTCGCGGCGCACCGTGTCGGTGACGCGCTCGGTGTCGCGGTGCATTTCCTTGCGGACTTCCACTTCGCCGACGACTCGCGCCTCCTTCTGCGTCACCACCTCCTGCTCGCGCAGCGGGATCTCGATGTCCCGGTCCATCATTCCCAGGTCTTCCCGCGTTGCCGACCGATCCGCCGCGCGCTCGGTCACGTAGACCTCCTCATGCTCCACCGGCACATCAATCGTCTGTTGCTCCTCGCGCACGTCCTTGACGATCCGCGCGCGGCCCGCTTCGGTCTCGCGGACGCCCGCCTTCAACTGCTCCTCGACCACTGGGACGGTAACATTCTCGTTCCCACGGACATCGCGACCAACTTCACGATCGGTTGTCCGCTCCGGCATACGATCTGTCGTGCGACCAGTCGCATAGTCGGTGTCAGCCGCCACGCCGGTGGTCGCGGCGCCGGTGCGCTGCGTGCCGTACCAGGCATCGTCAGCGCTCGGCAACTCGTCGCGCCCCATCTGCTCGGCTTGTTGCTTCGTCAGGTTAAGGTAAACATCGTTGCCATCCGCCTGCGCGATAGTGCTCGTCGGCAGATAGAGGTCCTTGATGAAGAGCCAGCCCTTCTGCACGAGGAAGTAGTTCTGGCCGACGTCCGCCACCGTACCGATTTTCTCGTTGTCCGAGCCATAAACGTCCGCGCCTGCGGCGAGGTTGTCCCTATGATTGTACGCCCCGGCGCGTGTCTGATCGTAGTCGCTGCGTCCCATCGTCATGGTTTGGCTACTCCTTTGTCTGGACTCTGGTGATCCAGGTGTGTTGCGTTTGGTATCACCACCAATACCTTCGTCAACGACGCTATCGGCAACAACCATGCCACGATAGAGCGACCCCAACTGTTTCAGTTGCGATTATGGTGCTAAGTTCCATGAAAAAATATATCGTAATGTTGGTAAAGATGGGATGCCGGAAAGGCATCCCATCACCTGCACCGATTCGCGCCTACGATGGGTATCCCGTCCGTGGCGATTGCGGGGAAGGGACTGCGGCATCGGCGCCACTGGCATCGTGTACGCGGTCGGAGAGATTGCCGGCGTCTATCTCGACGCGCTCTTTCCGCACGACCGTCTGGATGGTCTGCATCGTCGGGATAACGCGCTTGGTGATCCGCAACTCCTCAACGAGGATCCGCCGCATGACGACGACGGCCTCCTCGACGACGACGGGGATGATGTAGGTGTCGCCCTCCTCGCGCGGCATCACCTCTTCGCCCGCCGCGAGTTCCCGGCCGACCGCGACGCGCTCCACGAAGAGTTCCTCACGCTGCGTCTCCTGCGTCAGCGTCTGCGGAATCTCCTCGGCGACGGTGCGGACGATGATCGAACCGGCATCCCGCCACTCTGGATGCGCCTCGACCTGCTCCTCGATCACCGGGATGGTCACTTCCGACTGACCGGCCCCTATGACGTGCATACCGGATTCGTGCGTCGCCTCGATGGGCATCGTCGTGCCTGCGTCCATCGGCATCGCCGCGCGCGCCGGGTCTTGCCGGGGAGCGGACGGCAGGTACGTGGTGTCGTCGTCGTCGCGTAGCTGGCCACCGTGTGTTGGGTGGATGGGCGCCGGTTCGGGCGTGACGAGCGGCGGGTCGTTGACGAAGGGGTTGACGTGCGACGGATCGTTCCGCACCGGCGCGGGCGACGCGAGACGCGTGGCGAGGTCGTCTTCCGCCATCTGCGGCTGCGGCTCCGGCATCATCTGTTGTTGCGGTTGCAGCGGTGGTAGGGGTGTGGCGGGCGGCGGCGGTTGCGTGCGGATGATCGCCTGGCCGTTCTCGACCACGAACATCGAGAGAGCGACGAGCGTTGTACCATCGCCGTGCCACGCGACGCGGACCGCGCCTTCGTAGCCGGGCGCGGCGGGGATGATCTCGGTGATCGTGCCGGTCCATCCATTGTCGGAACTGACGTGCATCCCCAGTTGGAGATCGGGCTGTCCATACCCCGCCGACGGTGCTCCATAGCTCATGATGTCGCTCCTTCTTGCATACCGGAACAGTGTCTACCGGATGCTAGCATACATGCTGCCAAAAGAATGGGCACGCCCGAGCAATCGTGCGTCGGTGTTTCGCGTCCTGCATCCATTGTCTACGAGGATGCAAGGGGATCATAGCATCGCGTATGCCGAGACACGTCGGGCCTTTCTACAGGCAAAGTGAGACCGGATGCCCATAAGCGAGTCCGCCGCCACCGGGAAACCAAGAGTCAGTTACCGCGATGCGATATGCGGCAAAACGAAAGCCCGCATCGGCGGTGCGGGCGGCGCTTCCGAATCTGAAATCGTGAGAAGATCAGGCGCGGGTATTATCCATGATGCCAACGACGCCGGGCAGCGTGCCGACGCGGGCGACGATCGCTGCGCGGGCGATGCCATTCGCCGTGCCGCTCAACGTCACGAGGCCACCCCGGACGCGCGCACGGACATCGGCGCCTTCCAGCCCGAGCGCGCCGCGCACCGCTTCCGCGATCTCCGCATCGTCTCGCCGCGCTGCGACGATCCCGACATCAACGACGACCGGCGACCGCATCAGAATTGCGCGGAGCGCCTGGTACTGCCAGATATTGCACACCGTGCCCGTCAGCACCGGACCTTGCTCCTCCGCCACGAATGCGAGCGCCGCCCCGGCGAGGCGCGGGTCGTCGAGCGACGCGGCAAATGCCGGGTCAACAGGTGTCGTCGGTGCAACTGCGGTCATCATCACTGTTTCCATCCTTCGCTTCTGTATCGTTCCCTCGGCGCTATCGTATCAAAATATGCGCATAAGCGCAATTCACCCGCCCACCTCCTTGTTCTTGCCAGGTTTGCATAATCTTGCGCGGATGCGCGGTACGGACTATGATGCGCCGGACGATCAACCGCGTAGCAGGGGGAGTAGGGCATGCGCCGGATGTGGCGAGCGAGTCTGATGGGTGTCGCATTGCTGCTCTGCGGCCTCATCATGCCCCTTGGCACGATCACGCACGCGGCGACGGACGATCTCGAATCGCAGCGCAACGCTGCGCTCGCCCGCATCAACCAGTGGCGGGCCGCGATCGGCGTCGCACCCCTCACACGCCATCCCGCGCTCGATCAATCCGCGCAGGCGCATGCGCGCTACTATCAACTGAACAATGGTAGCGGCGGTGTCGGCATCCACGACGAAAAGCCGGGCCTGCCGGGCTTCACCGGCGCGGATTTCTTCGACCGCGCACAGGCGGCGGGCTACCCGAGCCGCAATGTCAACGAGAATATGGGCCTCACTGGCAATCAACTGACCACGCTGGAGTGGTACATTGGCACGATCAACCACCGCCTGACGCTGCTCGATCCACGCTACGTGCATGTCGGCTTCGGCGTCGTCAATGACACCGTCAAGGTAGACGTGGTTGATCTCGGCACACCTGATTGGCGCGCAACTGCCGATCCAATCTGGGAGCAGTGGCCGCCGGATGGCGCGTCGGGCATCGCGACGAGTTTCGATGGTGAATCGCCCAATGCCTTCACATCCGCCTCGTTCCCGATAGGTACGCCGATCACGCTCAAGTACAACGGCGGTGGCGGCGTGACCTTCGCGAATGCGACGATCACTGTGAATGGGCAGACCGTCTCCTCCTTCGCGAATACCGGCACGGGCTGGCTCTCGAAGAATACCGACCTGATCGCCACCACCGCGCCGATGCAGCCGGGGACGGCCTACAAAGTGACCGTCAGCGGGACGGCAGGCGGCCAATCGTTCTCGCGCACCTGGGGCTTCCGCACGAAGGGGCCGGGCGATGCCGCGAATGTGATGCCCGGCGCCGCATCAACACCACTATCTGTCGCGAGCGCGACCACGGTCACACCGAGTGCGACAGCCGTGCCGACTACTACCGCAACGGCAACAACGACAATGACGGCGACGACTGTGGCGGTATCAGCGCCTCCCGTTATAGCGAGCAAAAGTGTCCAGCAGCAACCCGCATCGTCCCGCAAACTGCCAGTCTTTCCCGCCGCTCCTGCCCCACCTTCCGGCGGCTATCACCTGCCGAACGGCGTCAACGTCGCTCCCGGCGTGATCCGCACGGCGTGGAGCGGCGGGGACGGTGCGGTCGCGGCGGAAAAGGTCACGCGGTCGTGGCTCTACGGGCCGGACGCCGTGACAACGCGGATGGAGCCGTACGCGGAGTCGCCCGGCGGCATGCGCACGGTCTTCTATTTCGATAAAGCGCGCATGGAACTGAATACGCCGACCAGCGGCGTCTCGAACGGCCTGCTCGTCACGGAGATGGTCAGCGGCGGCGTGCAGATCGGCAATAGCGCGTTCAAGCCCTACGACCCGGCATCAATTCCAGTGGCGGGTGATGCGCTGAACAACGATGCCTGCCCGACCTACGCGACGCTGTGGAGCGTCGCCTCATTCGGCGATGTGGCGAAGGACCGGCACGCTGCGAAGAACATCGGTCAGCCGGTGACCGCGACGATTGACAGCGGCGGCCACATCGGCGACGACGCGACGCGCGCGGACTATGCCACCGTCGCGCAGTACGACAGCAATCTCGGCCACAACATCCCGGATGTCTTCTGGAACTGGATGCAGACGCTTCCTGCAGATTGGCAGACGCTGCTCGGCCTGCCGATCACCGAACCATACTGGACGCAGACGCGCGTCGGCGGTACGCTCAAATTCGTGCTGATGCAGGCGTTCGAGCGGCGGGTGCTTACCTACACGCCCGATAATGCGCCCGCCTGGCAGGTGGAGATGGGCAACGTCGGCTTGCACTTCCTCCTCTGGCATGACCGCCTCACCTGAAACGCGAAGAAGGGAGAGCAGCATGACCGACGCAGCCCATGCACGGGTAAATATTTCGTCTGGGACGCCGTGGGAGGAGCGGGTCGGGTATTCGCGCGCGGTGCGGATCGGTAATCTCGTCTACACTTCCGGCACGACGGCAATGAAGGAGGACGCGCTCGTCGGCATCAACGACCCGTACGCGCAAACGGTGCAAATCCTCACCAATATCGCCTGGGCGCTGAACGAAGCGGGTGCGACGATGCGGGATGTCGTGCGTTATCGCGTCTATCTCGTGGACATCCACGACTGGATAGAAGTGGCGCGGGCGCTCAAAGAAACATTCGGCGCGGTGCGGCCATGCAGCACCCTCCTTGCCGTCGCCGCGCTGATTGACCCGGCGATGCGCGTCGAAATCGAGGTGGACGCTGTGGTAGCGCCCCCCGTATGAGCGTTCCCCCAACCCGGTCGGACCTGCTCCCCCGCCGCTTGCGCGACACCAACGCGCTGGAGAATCGCCTGCACCGCATTCGCTGGCTCTTCTTCGATGTCGGCTCGGTGCTGATGGACGAGACGCTCGGCGACGAGCAGACACGCAAGCAGATCGTCCGGCTGCTCGCCCTGCGCGGACACCGCGTGCCGCTCGCCGCCGTCCGCAGCGCGTGGGACGCGGCGATCGCCTCGTACGACCGGCATGTCGTGCATGGTGTCCTCGCCCGGCTCGTGGACGAGCAGACGGCGATGGCGGTGCAGCAGGAGTTGCGCAATCTGTCCCGCCCCACGCCGCCCTACGCCGAGACGAAGCCGACGATGGAGACGTTTGCCAAGCGGTTCGGCACGGCGGTGATCGCCAACCAACCCGCGACGATCCGCGAATGGGCGGAGATCGCCGGATTCGGCGAGGCGGTGCATCTCTGGTGCCTTTCCGGAGAACTTGGCTTCGGCAAGCCCGATCCACGCATTTTCCAGTATGCCCTCGACCGCGCCGCCTGTGACCCGAAGGAGGCCGCGATGATCGGCGACCGTCTCGACTACGACATCATCCCCGCCAAGCGCCTCGGCATGCTGACGATCCGCATCCGGCGCGGCCCGCATGCCATCCAGGAACCGCGCGCCCGCGAGGAGATGCCCGATCTCACCACCGCCACCCTCACCGCCCTCTGCCGCCGCATCTGCCTCCCCCCCGAAACGAGAGACACGACCGACACCGGCGGCTTCAACGTCGT
>JALYXG010000354.1 GCA_030947205.1 Chloroflexota bacterium | reverse complement strand
GTGCTGACCGAAGCGAGATCGCCTTCGACAATCTGGGCTACGCCGACGCCGCCATCGCGTCGTACCAGACCTTCGCGCGGCTGAAGCGTGAAGGGACGATCCCCGCCGCGACCCGCATCCTGGTCTGTTTGCCGACGCCACTCGCCCCGGTTACCGCGTTCATCGAGCACGCGTCGCAGTCAGCAGTCGAGCCGCCCTATGAGGCGCAGATGCTGGCGGAAGTAGATCGCATCTGCGCGACGATCCCGCGCGACCAACTGGCCATCCAGTGGGATACCGCCGTCGAGTTCGCGATCTGGGAGGGCGTCGGCTGGCAATCGCATCTCGACGATGTGCGCGGCGGCATCATTGACCGGCTCGTGCGGATCGGCGAGCATGTGCCGGCGGACGTCGAGATGGGCTACCACCTCTGCTACGGCGACGCGGGCCACCAGCATTTCGTCCAGCCCAAGGACGCCGCGAACCTCGTCACCGTCGCCAACGACGTTTCCGCTCGCGTCCAACGCCCGATCAATTGGATCCACATGCCGGTGCCGCGCGAGCGCGACGACGAATCATTCTTCGCGCCGCTCGCGGACCTCAAACTGCACCCGGAAACGGAACTCTATCTCGGCCTCGTCCATTACACGGACGGCGTTGAAGGCGCGCGCAAGCGAATCGCCGCAGCGCAGCGCTTCGTGCCGACTTTCGGCGTCGCCACCGAGTGCGGCTTCGGCCGCCGCCCGCCGGAAACAGTCGCGCCACTTATGGAAATCCATCGCGACGTGGCAGATGGCGCGCATTGAGAAAAGGAAGCGGGCGCCCGGCGCCGCTCATGGCAGGCTCGATAGCTTCCAGCCGTCGCCTTCTTTGACGAGCGTAACGATCTTCGGGTCGGATGCTCCGCTGGCATAGGAGAGCGTGGCGGTGACCGTCGCCGATGTTTTGCCATTCACCGAACTGACATTCGTGCCCGACACCGTAAAGTGATCAATCGCCCCATCCGCCTGTTCCCGCCGCAACCAGGTCGCCTGGAGGTCGGCGGGCTTCGTCCTCGCGCGGAGCGATGCACTGAGATGGCCCTGTGCGGCGTTCCAATCGTGCGCCTTGACGGCGGCGAAGTACTCCGTCGTCGCGTCGCGCGCCGGGCCGGCGCTGCGAAAAACAAAGACTCCCAACAGCACAAATGCGCCGATGATCAGCAGCAGGAAAAGACCGACGATGACGCCGACAATCCACCAGACTCGCCTGCTTTTCTTCGGTGGCGGGCCATAGGCGGGTGGCGGCGGATAGTATGCCGGTGGCCCGGCTGGATAATACTGCCCCGGTGGCGGTGGTCCCGGCTGGCTGTAGGGTGGTTGTGGCGTCGTCATGTGTATCTCCTACGGGTGATCCGGCTTGAATCCGTCTTCGGCAGCCCAGGCGAGGTAGTCGTCAATCGAGAGATGAAATTCCTGTTCGACGTCTTCGACCGTCTCACCCTCAAAGTAAATTACATCACGGAGATACAGGACGCGCCCGGCGAAAACCTCCACATCTGGGTCAATCGCTACTTCTGCCGTGTAGCCCTTATAGGTCATGGTCGTCATCATTCCTCCTCTCGCGTTGCCGTCCATTGTCGAGGAGTGCGGCATTGATGTCTCTATTGGGCAAGCACGAAGACTTGCCTGTACCACCCGCTGCTCACTGTCTGCTGCCTATTATAGCGATACGTGCCGTTTGAGATCGAGGTAGGTGTCAATCAGCGCGCCGCTGAGACGGTCGGCGGGGACATCGTGGGTTTCGATGCCGCGACCGGCGATGGTGGCGAGGAGCAGGGCGCGTTCGCGTCCGAGCCGTTCCGCCGCGACGCGCGCGTAAATGGCGTCCGGGTCGGTTGGCAGCTGGTGAGCGAGGTCGTCCAATTCGGGATCGCGCAGCGTGACAACGACGACGCGGTGACGCGCCGCAGCGGATACAAGCGTCGGGATAAGGGCGCGTGGTGTATACGAATCGGTGATGTCGGTGAGCAGGATGACGAGCGAACGTTGCGGGCGGTGGGCGGCGAGGGCGGTAAAGGCTTCCCGGTAATCGGTTGCCGTCGGCTGGGCGCGGACGGCATAGAGCGATTCGAGCAGCACTCCCCCCTGTCGCGGCCCGGAGGCGGGCGGGATGTATGCCTCCACACGATCCGCGAAGGCGAGCAGACCGATCCGGTCGCCCTGCCGCGCGCCGATATGCGCGACGAGCAGGGCGGCATTGACCGCGACATCAAGTTTCGTCAGATCGCCGACCGGCGCGCCCATCAGTCGGCCCGCGTCGAGCAGCAGCATGACATTCCACGCCCGCTCCGCCTCGAAGGTGCGGGCAATCGGCTTGCCCCGGCGGGCGGTCGCCTTCCAGTCTATGCGGCGGTACTCGTCGTCCGGCGTGTACTCGCGCAGCCGCTCGAACTCGCTCCCTTCGCCGGGGCGACGGGTGCGGCGCAAGCCGGTCGCTGCACGCAGGGAGCGGCGCGCGGCGAGGTCATGCACGCGGATCGCGCGGATATTCGGATACACGCGGATCGGATCGTCGAGCGTCACCGTCCGCTGCCGCACGACGAGGTTGCGGACGCCGGGGATGCGGAGCGTGACCGGGCCGAAGGCATACGGCCCGCGCCGACCGGGCCGAAGGGTATAGGCGATCTCGTCCGGCTCGCCGCCGGGCGGCAGGATCGCCCTAAAGAATGGCCCCGGCGTGATCGCGCAATGTGGCGGCGGTTCCTCTCGCACCTGCACGACGAGCGGCGCCGACCGCCCGTGCGCGATGCCGACCTTGAGCGTGATCGGGTTCGCCGTGCCGACTGAAAGACGCGGCTCGTGCTCACGCGCCACCGTGAACGCATCGGCGGGCGGCACGCTGCGGCTGTCGCGCACGATCAGCGCGACGATGCCGACAAAGAGCGCCCCCGCCACCCAAACAAGCGCCCCCGCCCAGATCGCCAAAAAAAGCGGCAGCGCCACCACCGCCAGCAACCCCACCCCGCGCCGCGTCAGCATAGTATTCGGGATTTGAACCACGAAGACACGAAGAGCACGAAGAAAGATGACAAGAAAATGAAATGACGCCGGACTTCGTTACCGGTCAAAGGCTCCGTCATCCATTCCCATCCTTCTTTCTCCTCCGGTCTTCGTGCTCTTCGTGTCTTCGTGGTTCAATTATTTCTTTCCATTGCTGAAGCGGCGTTGCCAGCGTTGTTTGCGGACGCGGAGGAGGCCCTTGATGTCTTCCATCGCGGTCCTACGGATGTTGACGCGGCTGTCGAGGTCCTCCACCCAGACGACGGG
Source organism: Chloroflexota bacterium (assembly GCA_030947205.1). Classification (GTDB taxonomy): domain Bacteria; phylum Chloroflexota; class Chloroflexia; order Thermomicrobiales; family JALYUS01; genus JALYUS01. The sequence continues at coordinate 2,015 of JALYXG010000354.1, read as the reverse complement.
GACTTCGTAGATGCGCAGGCCGCGCTCCTCGGCAAGCAGCAGGAGTTCGGTGTCGAAGAACCATTCCTGGTTTCGCACGAGCGGCAGGAGCGCTTGCGCGTCGGTGCGACGAATCGCCTTGAAGCCGCATTGCGCGTCTGAAAAGCGGTTGTGGCAGAGCGTCTTGATCATCAGGTTGTAGCAGCGGGAGATGGCCTCCCGCTTCCACTGCCGCGTCACCATCGCGTTGCGCAGCAAACGCGAGCCGATGGCGAGATCACTGTGCCCCGTGATGATCGGCGCGACGAGCGGTAGGAAGGATTCGAGGTTCGTGGAAAGGTCCACGTCCATGTACGCGACGACATCGGCATCGCTGGCGAGCCACGCCGTCCGCAGGGCGCGACCACGGCCTTTCTGGTCGAGGTGCAGCGCGTGGACCCGGTCGCACTCCGCCGCGAGTTGCTCCGCTAGTTTCCACGTCCCGTCCGTGGAGGCATTGTCCGCAACGGTGATCTGCCACTGATAAGGGAAATACCGAACGAGATGGGAACGGAGTGTTTCGATGCTCTGGCGAAGGACGTGTTCCTCGTTGTAGACGGGAATGACAATCTCCACGCTCACCTGTGACGCGTCGCGCACGTCCGCTGCCATCCATGCCTCTTTCTAATACGACCATTTCGCGGCTGCCCGGCGCCGTCGGCGGGCGCATCGCGTGCAATGTCCCCGGCATGGGCGAATCCGCATGTGAGGACGGCGAGTATACGCGCATTTTCCTTGCCAGAGGATAGCATACGCACGGCAAGTGCGCAGCAAGGAGGTACGCGTACCGAATCACGAGCAGCGAGTAATGAACGGGCGCGCTCTATCGTCGGCACTCGCCACTCGGTACGCAGCGCTGGTACACTATTCGGCATGAGAACCGAAGACCCGGCGACCGCACACAAACGACTCGCGACCTTCGCGCTCAATATCGGTAGACGGGATCAAATACTCGGCGTGCTGGTCGTCGCTCTCTCGATAGCGGCGGTTTTCGGACGGGCGATTGGACTATCGAAAGTACTGGTCTTCGTGATCGGCGGCGCGGCCCTCGCCATCCTCGCGTACGGCATCGGCGTCGCGACGGACGAACTCGGCTCGACCGCCGGGCCGCGCGTTTCGGGCATCCTCAATGCCACCTTCGGGAATATTGCGGAACTGGTGATCGCGGGCTTCGCGCTCCGTGCCGGGCTGCTGGAGATCGTGCGCGCCTCGATTGCGGGCAGCGTGCTCGGCAATACCCTGCTCGTCCTCGGCCTTTGCATGTTCGTCGGCGGCTGGCGACACGGCGTGCAGCGATTCTCGCGCGTCGCGGCCTCGATGAACGGCACACTCCTCTTGCTCGCCGCGACGGGCCTGATCGCCCCCGCGCTCCTACTGACGACGGGCGTGGCGATTGACGGCGGCAAGGAGCAACATCTCTCGATTGTTGTCTCCCTCGTTCTGCTCGTCGTCTACCTCGCCAGCCTTCGTTTCTACCTGACGACACCCGAAGCGGGCGGGGCGGAACGCGCCTCGGAACCCGCGCATTGGGGTTGGGGGAGCGCGACGATCATCCTCGGCGTGCTCGCGCTCGTCACCGCGCCGGTGGCGGACGCCTTCGTTGCGGTGCTGGAACCGACGGCGAAGACGCTCGGGCTGCCCGAACTCTTCCTTGGCCTCGTCATCGTGCCGCTCGTCGGCAACATCCCGGAAAACCTTGTCGGCCTGACGGTCGCGTGGCGCGGCGATATGGATTTCGCGATGGTGATCGCGCTCGGCTCGTCCTTGCAAGTCGCCCTGATGGTTGGGCCGGTGCTCGCGCTCCTCTCGCCCCTGCTCGGCCACCGGATGACGCTCGTCTTCGCGCCGGTGGAGATCGTCGCCATCGCAGCGGGAGTGCTGATCACCGCCATCGTCTCCGTGGACGGCGAAAGTACCTGGATCGAGGGATTGGCGCTCATCGCCGTCTACATCATCTTCGCCGCCGCCATCTACGTCTGGCCCATCGGCGCGCTGTA
>JALYXG010000305.1 GCA_030947205.1 Chloroflexota bacterium | reverse complement strand
CCATGCTCAGTTTCGCGACGAGCACCGCCCCCGCCGCCCGCAGTCGCTCGATCACCGCGCCGTCGCGGTCGAACTGCTGATCTTTGAAGGGCGTCGCGCCCCAGGTCGTCGGGATGCCGCCCGCCGTCGCGAGCAAATCCTTCGCGCCGTACGGGATACCGTGCAGCGGGCCACGGTCGTGCCCCGCCTTCAACTCGCGTTCTGCCGTGCGCGCCTCGTCCATTGCCCGCTCGCGCGTCAGCGTGACGACGGCATTCAAGCGCCGCCCGACCGTGTCGAGGCGGTCGAGGAAGTATTCGGCGAGTTCGGTCGGTGTCGTCTCCCCGGCGCGCAGCATCCGGCCCAGCTCGCGGACGCTCAAAAATGCGAAGCGGTCATCGGCCATCGTTCATTCCCCCCGATAGGCGCGGAAGACCGTGCCCGGTTCGTCGTCATTGGCGAGTCCGTGCGCCGCCAGCGCCGCCGCATTCGTCCGGTTCCGCTCGACGCCGATGCGAATCTTCTCCCGCCCCGCCGCATCCAATCGCTCCCCGAACTCCGCTTCCACCGCCGCCATTATCCGCTCCACAACCGGATTCTTATCACCCTGCTGCTCCGCCATCCGTTCCCCCTCCCGTATTCACGCGATCACATCTCACTGTAGGTTTCCAGAACTCACTGGTAGCGCCAAGCGCTTTTGATTTCTGTCTTGTCATACCGCGCCCCGGTCGCACCGTCATTCTACCCATTCTTACGATCACTACGGCAATACTGGAGCAGCAAGCCCACCCATGAACGATTGAAGATGAAGAAACAGGCGAGAGGAACCATCCGCAAGAGGAACGAAGTCGAAATTCTGCGTGTAGAAATCGCGGACGCCTTCTTTGGGATCCACGACCATTCCAAAGACGGCCATTAAGTCTTGATAATACACTCGGAAGAGCGCGTCAGTGACAAGTCGTTTCCCGAAGCCTTGCCGCTCATAGCGCCGATCCACGCCCATCCGCCCGAGTAGAACCGCAGGAACCGGGTAACGCGGGAGGTCGGCCGAGAATTGCTCCGGGATCGCGCTGAAATCAACCGAAGTGGTCGAAAGTGTGTAGAAGCCCACCACGAGATCGGTATCGCGATCCCGCACTACCCGCGCATTCGCGATCCGACTCTGTGTGTTGACGAGCGAGTGGCGACGAAAGTAGTTCGTGATCTGGTGATCCGCGCAACGAAAAGCCGCTCGATTATGCTGTTCACTAAGTGGCTCGACAACGAAGCGATCATTCGCCACGCGGCGGTCCGCCAAAGAACTCGAGGTAATCGGCGATCGCCGCACGCAGGTTGTCGCTCGCCTTCGGGGGATTCAGGAGCAATTCCGCGAAGGCGATGCTTTCCTCGCGCGAGAGTACAATCCGTTCGTGCGACTCGATAGTCGCGCGCGCCTTCTCGACCGCGCTCGTGAGCACGAAATCGCTCGTGCTCCGCCCTTCGAGTGCCGCCGCCTGATCTATCAGCACCCGCACATGCTCCGGCATGCGGATGTTGAATCGCGGTGTCTTCGTCCGTTCATTTACCTCGGTGCTCATACTCGTCCCCCATACTCTAAATAAAACCGCCCGACACAACGTACATCTATTCGGCGGACAAAGCAATGCAAGATCGGGTCGCGAGCGGGGCGTGTGTATCCTGCTTCTCCACCGAATACATGCGAAATAATCGGAGTCGGCAACTACCCGGACCGTAGCGCCCGCGCGATGGCGGCGGCGACGTGGGCGTTGTTGAGGACGAGGGCGACGTTCGCGGCGACGCTGCGGCCACCCGTCCGCTCGCGCACCTGATCGAGAACAAAGGGCGTCCATGCCGAACCGCTGATGCCGCGCTGTGTCGCTTCCGTGACTGCTTGTTCGGTGATCCCCTCGATATACGCGTCGTCGAGCGCGTCCGCCGCCGGGATCGGCACGGCGACGACGAGTCCGCCGCCGCCGAGCGCCCAATGGCGCGCCGCCACCGCCGCCGCCTCGTCCGCCGCCTCCACGCGCACCGGCACATCGAGGCCGCTGTCCGGCGTGTAGAAGGCAGGGAAGCGGTCGGTGCCATAGCCGATCACCGGCACGCCCTGCGTTTCGAGGTATTCGAGTGTCAGCGGCAGGTCGAGGATGCTCTTCGCCCCGGCGCAGACGACGCAGACGGGCGTACGCGCCAGTTCGGTCAGGTCCGCCGAGATGTCCATCGTCGCCGCCGCGCCGCGATGGACGCCGCCGATCCCGCCCGTCGCGAAGACGCGGATGTCCGCGTGCCGGGCGCAGAGCATCGTCCCCGCCACCGTCGTCGCGCCAAGACGGCCACTGGCGAGCGTCGCCGCGAGATTGCGGCGGCTGACCTTCACCGCCGCCCGATCCCGCGCGAACCGCTCGATTTGCGCCGCATCCAGCCCGACGACGATCCGCCCCTCCACCAGCCCGACCGTCGCGGGCACAGCCCCCGCCGCGCGCACGGTTTCTTCCACTTCTTGCGCCAGCCGCAGGTTCTCCGGGTACGGAAAACCGTGCGAAATAATCGTTGATTCGAGCGCGACGACCGGCTCCCCCGCTGCCACGGCCTCCTGCACATCAGCCCGCACGTCCAGCAAATCCTCTATCTTCATGTATCTCTCCTTAATAATGACAACCCGATTGAACAGCAAAGACGCAAAGACGCGAAGAACGCAAAGGAAAGAAGGGGAAATGCCTCTCCAAAATCCATTTCCCTCTTTGCGCCCTTTGCATTCTTTGCGTCTTTGCGGTTCTCCCCGGTTTCACTTTCTCCAGTTTACCGCACGCGGACAGGAGGGCGGGCGCCTTCACCTTGCACGACGGCACCGGCGAGTCGGACAGCCGCCCATGCCGCGCGCTCC
>JALYXG010000248.1 GCA_030947205.1 Chloroflexota bacterium | reverse complement strand
CGGGAGAACCGCTCGATCCAGACCCGCCGCAGGGTCTGTACGGCTGGCACTTCGCGCAGCCATACGGGGGCACCGGGGGCGGAGAGTGCCTCCATCAGTCGATAACCATCGGCGGCGATGACCTGCGCCAACTCCCGCCGCGCCTCGGGTTTCTCGGGGAGACGGATCTCATCGACCCGGGGGCCGTAGCGGTCAACCCACTGCGGGTCGCTGTGTGTTCGCAGCCAGTCCGGGGCGGCCACGGCGAGGCTGTTGAGCGCCGCGCGCATCGTCTCGCCGACGCATTCCAACCGGTTGACAGCGCGGATAGCCGCAAGCACATGCGTCGAGTCGGTGCGCTGCTTGCCCCGCGCCTTGAGCAGCTTGTGCGCGCGGAAGTGTTCCAGCATCAGATCGAGCATCCGCTGCTCGAGGCCGCCGGAGACGAGGCGGGTGCGGAACTCGGAGAGCACCGAGGCATCGAAGCCGGGATCGTCCAAGGCAAGCGACAAGGCATATTTCCAGTCGATGCGAGCACGGACAGCCTCGGCCGCTTGTCGGTCGGAGAGGCGCTCGACATACTGCATCACACAGACCAGCGCGAGGCGCCAGGGCGAGACGACCGGGCGACCACGGGCGGGGAATAGCGACGCGAACGCCTCATCGGTGAAGAGGGTGCCGACCTCGTCGCGCATGCGCATGAAGGGGTTACCGCGGCGGAAGGCGGCATGGGCAATACGGGCGGTCTGCTCGGGAATGGGATCGACGGTGTGTGGGTGCAGGGACATGATGCCCTCCTTCCGTTTCGTTCGCGGGCGAGTGTCTGGCTGCATCCTATACCGAGAGAGGAGATGGCGGAAAAATACCGCTACCATCGGTCACCAGTGATTTGCCAGCGGTATCAACGAAGTTGGAGATCGGATTGATATCGTAGAGGTAGATCGCGCCGTCCCGCTCGCTTTCCAGATACTCGACGCCGCCGATGTCTGCCTGCACGCTGCGGAAGATGCGCAACACGTCGTCAATCACCCACTCGGGTGGCGCGGCGACCTCGATCCGCTTCGGTGTCTTGGCGGGCGTTTCCACGAGGCGGAGCGAGGAATCGTCCGCTACCGATTGCGTGGCTGGTTCGGGAACCTGGCAGATGTCGGCGGGGCAGAGGTTGAAGCCCTCGTTTGGATCGTTGTAGATGCGGATCGCGTACAAGAACGCATCGTCCAGCGCCTCGACGCGCACGATGGAACCACCCTTTGGCGGATGGTATTCCTGCACGACCGCCGACTGGTCAATGCCGAAGATCGGATCGAGCTCGCCGTTGACGAGCGCGGTCGCCAACTCGTCTTCCGCCTCGAACCGGCGCATCAAGGCGCCGCTCCCGCCGATGTTCGGCTTGATGATGAGCGGAAAGGCGAGCTGCCGCGCCATCTCCAAAATTTTGCTCGTGTGGTTGACGATCCGGCTACGCGGATGCGGGATACCGAGCGCGGCAAGGAGACGCAATTGTCGCGCCTTCGATGTTTCCAGCGCGAACGGCCGCGCGCCGTTGACTACTGGCACCCCGATCTCCTCCAGATAGGCGAGGTATGACTGCGTCTGGAAGATCGCGCTCAGGTGATCTCGCAAATACGATGACGGGCTGACGCGGTTGACGACCAACCGATAAGGCGCTGTAGGGGCAGATGGGTCGAAACCGTACGCGTTTGCCTGAATCCGCTCATATGGCAGCCCACGACGATCCATCTCCGCGAAAAGTGGCACGAACCACTCTGGATGCTCGTACAAAATACCAATTGGCTTCGTCGTCATTGCTCTTTGTTCCTCCCGTTATCCGCAACGCGATCGCTTCAACAAATCAGAGACGGTCATTCCCCATAGCGCCATCATCCGGGTCGAGGTGCGCCTCGTTCCACGTCGCGTACGCGAGCAGATGCTCCGGTTGCGACGAGCAGGCCCACGCGGAATCGTACGCGACAACAAACCGCTCGCGAAGGCGTGCGAACAGGGTGCGCGCCTTCGCTCCGACCGTCGCTTCCGCAGGCGACAGCGCCCGTGCGGTGCGCCCAAGCGACGGTCGCGTCCCGTGATAGATGACTATGTGACGTAGATTAGTCGTCAATCTCATGTCGCGGTTATAGCATGAGGTCTCGCCAGCGTCAAGCAACGGCCGGCGATCTTTCGTCCATGACGATGACCTGAATGTTTACAAACACTGGGCGATACCGCAGTGGATTCCCGCAGACTCGCCTGCAATTCGAAGTGCCACTGGTATACTTCGGAAGGCGGTTCGTGAACCGCTCCGACGCCGTACCGCCTACTGACTACTGGAGACTCGATTGGACATCGCAGCGACGCCGCTCCCGAAGGCGGACATACTCATCGTCGGGCTGGGGCCGGGGGACCGGGGCAGCATCACGCAGGACGCCTTCAAGGCGCTGCACGGCGGCAAGGTCTTCCTCCGCACCCGCATCCATCCGACGGTGCAGCAGCTACTCAACCAGAACTGGAACTCGTTCGACTATCTCTATGAGCAATCCGAATCGTTCATGGAACTGTATCAGGCGATCACCTGGGCGGTCATCAATGCCGCGAAGGAGGCGAAGGCGAAGGGACACCACATCGTCTACGCCGTTCCCGGCAACCCGTACGTCGGCGAGGCGACGACGCGGCTCATTCAGCATACCGCCGAGCAGCAATCGCTCACTGTCCGCGTCATCCCCGGCATGTCGTTTCTGGATGCCGCTGCCGCGCTGATCCCCGGCGACATCGTATCGGAGAACTGTCAGGTCGTGGATGGGCTGGACCTTAATGTCTGCATCCACGCGGACCCGTTCGCGGGCGGCAGCCTGCCGATCTCGCCACTCCGGCCCGCGCTGATCTCGCAGGTCTACGACCGGCGCATCGCCTCCGGCGTCAAGCTCGCCCTGATGCGCCTCTACCCGGCCGACCATCCGATCACCGTTCTCCAGGCGGCGGGTAATGTGGCGATGGAGCAGGTCGCGACCGTCCCGCTCGCCGAACTCGACCACGGTCGCGTCATCATGCCGGATCATCTGACGACGCTCTACGTGCCGAAGGTCGAGGGGTTGGAACGCTCGCGTACCGCTGACGCCTTGCAGCAGATCATGGCTCGCCTCCGCGCGCCGGAGGGCTGCCCGTGGGATCGCGAGCAGACGCACGCCTCGCTCCGCCCCAACATGATCGAGGAGGCGTACGAGGCGGTGGACGCGATTGACGCCGACGACCCGGAGGCGCTGCGCGAAGAGTTGGGCGATCTCCTGCTGCAAGTCGCCCTCCACGCACAGATCGCGGAGGAAGCGGCCGCGTTCACGCTGGAAGATGTGTATGAGACGGTGAACGCGAAACTGATCCGCCGTCACCCGCATGTCTTCGGCGCGGAGACGGCGGCGGACGCCAAGGAAGTGCTCGGCATCTGGCAGGACGCGAAGCGCAAAGAGAAGGGCACGGACGACGCCCCGAAATCGCTCTTCGGCGGATTGCCGCGCTCGATGCCGGGGTTGGCGTACTCGCAGGCGATGCAGGAGCGCGCCGCCCGCGTCGGCTTCGAGTGGCCGAATCGCGAGGGCGTCCTGGAAAAACTGCGCGAGGAACTGGACGAACTCGCCGAAGCCAAAACGCCGGAGCACCAGCGCGAAGAACTCGGCGATATCCTCTTTGTTCTCGTGGACTGGGCGCGCTGGCACGGTATCGAAACCGAGGACGCGATGCGCGCCGCCAACGCCAAGTTTGCCCGCCGCTTCGGCGTCATCGAGCGCAACATTACCGCCTCCGGTCGCGAGTGGCCCTCCTTCACGCTCGACGAGCTGGAAGCCTTCTGGCAGCAGGCGAAAGCGGAAGAGCAACGAGTAATGAGCAACGAGCAATGAGCAATGAGTAGGGGCAACGCTTGCGTCTATCTCGATGGCATAAACGAGGGGGTCGCACAACCGATGATGACTCTCATTGCTCGTTGCTCATTGCTCATTGCTTCCCCATGACTCCAAATCCCGCGCCGAGGCCCATCGCGACGCTTGGCTGCTTCGCACTCTTCGCGTTCGGGCTGATCAGCGTTGTCGTACTCGGCGCATCGCTCAACACTGCGGCATTGATTGTCATTCTCACACTCGTCTTCGTCGTGCTGATCCTGGCGCTCGTGCGGATCGTCTTCCGGGGAAAGCCCCCGCCGGGAAGGAGCGAGTAGCGAGTACCGAGAAGGGACGAACCCCTCGCTACTCGCTACTCGCTCCTCTCGAACACGATGTCCTGCGCGCCTTCCCAAAGGACGCGGCGACCAAGTTCTTTCAGTTGCTCCCGTCCCTCCGTGATCGTCAGGAAGTGATTGCCGGCCAGTTGGCCCATCTTGCTGGCGAACATAGCGCTGCCGTACGGGAAAAGGATTTCCGTCTCGCTGTAGCCGCCGGGATACAAGAGGATTTCGCCCGGTGCGGGGTGGCTCGTGTGGTTCTCGAAGCCGACGCCAGTGTCGAAATCCCCCAACGGTATCCATGCCGACTCCCCGCTCCACCGCGCCTGAATAATCTTGTTGCGAAAGGGAAGCAGTTTCGCGAATGCCGCGCACGTCTTCGGTGCCGCCTCATCTTCCACCCGCGCCACGAACATCAGCGACCCAACCGTGATCCGCAGCGTCGTCATGGCTACTCCTTTGGGCGGGAGGAAGGTTAGGGAGTGAACGCGAATGTATCAATAAACTGCTTCGCCTGAGCAAAAACGGCATCGAAGTCTTCGGGTGGGGCGGCGATCAGGAAGCCGTAGGCGGTCGTGCCTTTTTTGACAACGATGATCGCCGCGCGCAGATTCGTCGTGCCGTCCTGACCGGTGAAATCGAACCGGCGCGCGGGCTGACCGCCGACGCTCATCTGCTGGATGCCGCCCTGCACGTCCCGATAGTTGGTCACGGTCTGCTTGATGCTGTCCATCGTGCCGGTGGCGTAGTCATCGAGCGTGATGCCCGTGCCGACATCCTCTGCCGCAATCTGGAAGGCGCCGCGCAACGCGGACGCGGTGGCGGGCGCGGCTTGGAAATCAATATCGGTGCTGCCGGGCTGCTGCACGCGCCACCCTTGCGGAACCATCAGGGTGAATCGCCCTTGTGGATCGGTGTAGGAGTTACCATTGAGTCCCGCCGGTGTGCCCGTACGCGCCGATCCCGCGCTGGCTACCGTGCCACGCGGCGTCCCGGCTGCCGGGGTTCCACCGGCGGCGCTCCGCGTCGTCGGGGCGGGACCGCCCGACCCGCCGGACGGGAATGTCGCGAAGGCGAACCCGCCCTTGCCACCCGCAGCCTTGGTTCCTGTGCCCTGATTCGCCGAAGTGGAGGGCGTACCGGCACTCGGCGTGCGACCGCCACCGGCAAAGGCGGTGACCGTCGCAGCGTCGTTGGCATCGGCGGTGCGCGCGGTCGCCGTCTTGTCGGCAAGGCCCGTACCGCTCCCACCGCACGCGGCGAGCAGCAGGACGATCATCAGCCCCGGAACCGTATACGCCACTCGCCGTTTCATGCGCCCTCTCACTATCCTGTCGCCGCA
>JALYXG010000239.1 GCA_030947205.1 Chloroflexota bacterium | reverse complement strand
TGCTCGACGCCGTGCCGGGCCTCGGCTTCGTCTGGGACACGAACCACACCGCGCCGGAGCATCTGGGCGGTTTCCTCGCCCTGCTGCCCCGGACGACGCTGCTCCACGTCTCGGACACGCGCCTGCCGACCGTCAACGACCATTACCCGCTCGGCATGGGCGCGATTGATTTTTCGGCCTATTGCAGCGCGCTGATCGCAGACGGCTTTTCCGGCCCCGCAATCCTCGAAATTGGCGGCCTGCCCCAGTCCGGCGGCTATGGTCGCGACACCGACGATGCGCTGATTGACTCGCTGCATCGGTTTCGGATGGCGATGCTACCCCCTGTTTGACGATTCGATCCCTCGATGGGATACTTGCTGCGGTACTACTTCGACAACGGTCTCCCATATTCAGGAGGAATTGCCTGTGTCTCCCCAAATCATTGCCGCGCAGGAGATTAAGCAGCGCGGCATCGGCATCGTTGATGAGTTGGTCAAGGGAGGGCGTGCCGTCCACGTCGTCGCGCGCAGTGTGCCGAAATACGTCATCCTTTCCGAAGCGCGGTATGCCGAATTGATTGAGGAGGTGGATGCGGCGAATGCGATCCAGACGAAGATTGCCCTCGATGAGTACCACGCCGGGCTTGGTATGCGCTACACGAACGCGGAGGAATATTTGGCCGCGGTAGACGCGCGCGATAATGCCTAGCGTCACTTGGGATCTCGTTGAAACCCCGGCATATGCGCGCGCGCTCCGACGCTTCTTCCGCAAGCATCCTGACCTGCGCGATACGCACGCCGAAGTGATCCGGCTGCTCTCGACTGACCCCCACGCGCCGTCGCTACGGCTCTACCCTCTCGGCGGGGAGTTGGCTGGACAACATGCGGTGAGTATTACCTACACGTACCGCATCACCTTGATCCTCATCGTCGTCGAGCGCGAGATTGTTCTTCTGAATATCGGCAGCCACGATGAGGTGTATGGAGGGCGATAGCGGAGGGATCAGCCCCGGAAGTGCGGCATCACCTCGTCCATGAAGCGGCGGATGCCGTCGGTCTTCGGGAAATCGGCGAAACGCAGATGGAAGTGGGAGACACCGAGATTGGTCCACTGCTCAATCTGCTCAACGACCTGTTCCGGGGTACCAATCAGCCCAGAACCGTTGAAGAAGGGGCTGGCTTCGGCGATCCGGCGTGCCTCCGTCTCGCTACTGGCAATCGCCACGGCGTCTACGCCGACCGTCTTCTTGATCGTGGCAAAATCTCGCCCGATCGCGTCGCAGTGGCCGCGCAGTACATCCATTTTGTGCGCGTAGTTTTCCCGTGTGCCGCCGCCGTTCCACCAATCGGCATGTTTGGCGACGACTTTCAGCGTCAACTGCTCGCCGCTGCCACCGATTAGGATCGGCGGAATCGGATCCGGCTTCGGGTCGAGGTAGGCGTTGTGGACACTGTAGTATTTCCCCTCGAACGTCACATCGTCCGCCGTCCACATCCGCTTGACGATCTCAACCGTCTCCTCCAATTGCGCGATCCGCACGGCGGGGCGGGGGAATTCCCAGTTGTAGGATTGGTATTCCTCCTCCTTCCAGCCCGCGCCGATACCGAAAACGAACTTGCCGGGCAAAAAGGCGCAGAAGTTCGCGACCATCTTCGCCAGCAATGCCGGGTTCCGGTTCGACTGGCAAAGGACAATCGGTCCCCACGTCAGTTCCGGATAGCGCGCAGCGAGGAACGCAATCGTCGTCATGCACTCGATCGTCGGCGTCTCCGGCGCCTGCCACGCCGCCCACGGAATGACATGATCCGCGACCCATGCCGCGTCGAACCGCCCGTGGATCAGATCGAGCGTATCGGTCATCTGCCGCAGAAACGTCGGGCTGTCACTCCCATCCGTCGGGAAATCCGGCGCCCGCCAGCCAAACTCAACTCGATCCGCCATAATCAATCTCCTCGTAGGGATAATCCGAGCGCAGAGGACGCAGAGAGCGCAGAGAAAATTGAAGAAGATCAATTTTCACTGGTTTCATCCAAGAAAAAGTTTACCATATCCTTCTTTCCTTCTCTGCGCTCTCTGCGTCCTCTGCGCCCTCTGCGCTCGAACCGACTCAGCCCTGTAGCAGGTGGAGACGCTGGGTGAGGGCGCGGGTGTTGACGCGGCACTCGTCGAGGACGCGGCTGGGGATGGCCTCGCGGTCGCGGAGAAGACTGAGGGCGAGGTCCGGCGCTTTGACCTGCGTTTCCAGCCCTTCGGCGACGTCCGCCGCGTCTTCGAGCAGCGCGATCAGCCGGGGGCCAACATTCATCTCCTTCGGGAGCAGGAACGGCGGATCGTGCGGGACGATGAACTCCACGCGGCTGCGCGCCTGCTCCACCGTCGCGCCCGCCTCGCGGAAGCATTGCCCGGTCGGGCCGTCACTGGCGATCAGGGCGATCAGCAGATGCTCCCCGCTAATGAAGCGATGGCCGAGGCGCGTCGTTTCCGCCGCAGCCCCGCGCAAGAGCGCTTTCGCCTCCTCGGAAAACCGCTCATCCGCCAGAAACGGTGCAAGCGGTCGCGGTTTCGGCAGCGACGATGCCATCAATCGGTACCTCCCGGAAAAGCCGAGGGAGATTGAACCACGAAGGCGTGAAGGACACGAAGATGGGAGAAGAAAACAGAAGAGTTGTTTCGCATTCTTCTCCCTCTATCTCTTCTTCGTATCCTTCGCGCCTTCGTGGTTCAAATTCTCTTTCCCTTCTCTGTGTCCTCTGTATCTCTGTAGTTCAATCGGTTTCTGTGAGAGTTGCTCGCGCGTGGGTAAGCCAGCGCAAGTTCGCTTCCACGTCCTCGATTGCGGCTTGCACCATCAGGCGACCGGAGCGGTCTTCGGGCGGCAGGGCAGCGACCTGGGCGGCGAGTTGGTCGCGGTCGCGCTCGTAGATGCGTCGCTGCGCCGCGAGGAAGCGATCGAGCGCCTCGGGCTGGTCCTGCTCGACGAGGAAGACGAGTTTCAGCAACCCTTCGTCCTTGGTCGGGCGTTCGGCGGGGACGGGTTTGCCCATCCACTGCGCGAGTGCGTCCTGCCCCGCCGGGGTGAGCGCATACTCCTTGCGATCCGGCAGATTGTGCTGCGGGACGATTTCCGCCAGCGTTACAAGGCCGTCCCGTTCCAGGGCGCGGAACCCTTGATAAACATGACCGGGATTGATGTCCCACAGCCCGTCGGTCATCTCCCCCAGGGCACGGCGAATGTCGTAGCCGTGGCGGATGCCGTGCGCGAGGCACCAGAGAATCGCATAGCGGAGCGGCATGCTGCACACCTCGTGTCGTCCTATATCATTGCAACCTAGATCAATCTGATGTAGATTGCCACGCGGTACCAAAGTGAGTGTACAACGGCAGCGGACAACATACTATAGCGGGAGGCGATCGTGATTCAGCATTGGCGTCGCAGCACCCCTTTCGTTTGCCTCCTTGCGATCCTCCTGACCGCGTGTGGTAGTCGTGCGACGACGAGCGCCGCGCTCCCTGCCAGTGGCGCCCTGACCGTTTTTGCTGCCGCTTCGCTGACGGAATCGTTCACCGAGATCAAGGGTGCGTTCGAGAAGGCGAGTCCCGGCGTGACGGTGACGTACTCGTTCGCGGGGTCGCACGCGCTCGTCACGCAACTGACGCAGGGCGCGAAAGCGGATGTGTTCGCCTCCGCCGACGAGCCGAACATGGCGAACGCCGTCAAGGGTGGCGTGATCGCCGGGACGCCGCAAACGTTCGTCAAGAACAAACTCGTCATCATCGTGCCGAAGGAGAATAAAGCGGGCATCACCACACCCAAGGACCTCGCCAAACCGGACATCAAATTCGACACCGCACAGGCGAGCGTCCCGGTCGGCACGTACACGCAGACGGCGCTCGACAACTTCGCCAAGCTGCCGGACTACGGCGCGGATTTCAAGGCGAACGTGAACAAGAACACCGTCTCGCAGGAGGACAATGTCAAGGCGATTGTCCAGAAGGTGCAACTCGGCGAGGCGGACGCGGGGATCGTCTATGCGACGGACGCGCAGGCGGCTAAAGACAAACTGACGCTCATTCAAATCCCGGACGCACAGAATGTGATCGCCACCTATCCCATCGCGCTGGTCAAAGACGCCAAACAAGCCGCGCTCGGCCAGAAGTTCGTGGATTACCTGCTTTCGGCGGCTGGGCAGGCGATCTTGCAGAAGTACGGCTTCGCACCGGGCAGGTGAAGCGCCAAAGGTATGAGAGAATCGGTGGCCGAGATCGGTAGCGCGGGCTTTCCAACCTGCGTTGCTCGCACAGGTTGGAAAGCCCGCGCTGTCCGTTCGATTTGCGAGGAAGCCAGAACAACCGGATGAAGGTACTCGAACAGCCGAATAAGGTGGCTGAACCGGAAGAGCGTACGCCGCCCTCCCGGCGGCATCGCCGTGGGATACGAGGGGCGTCGGTGCAGTTCGCGCTGCTCGCCGTCTGCTCGGTCGCCTTTGTGCTGCTCCTGCTGCTGCCGCTCTACGCGATTTTCTGGAAATCGCTGCCGCACGGTGCGCTCTTTGCCGCGCTCCGCCTCCCGATCGTGCGGGACGCCTTGCGCCTCAGCCTCATCACGACGGCGATCGCGCTCGGGGCAACGGTGCTGCTCGGCACGCCGGTCGCGTACTTGCTGGCGCGCTACCGCTTCCCCGGCTACGGCCTGCTCGATTCGATTATTGATCTGCCGATGGTGCTGCCGCCCTCGGTGGCGGGGCTGGGCTTGCTGATCGCTTTCGGGCGGCGCGGACTGCTCGGCGGGCCGCTGGAGGCGCTCGGTATTACGCTCCCCTTCACGACGGTCGCGGTCGTCATCGCGCAATGCTTCGTCGCCGCGCCCTTCTACATCAAGGCGGCGAAGGCGGGGTTCGCGGGGGTGGATCAGGAACTGGAAATGGTCGCGGCGACCTTTGGCAGTTCGGCGTGGCACACCTTTACGCGGATCACGCTGCCGCTCGCCTTTCCGTCGCTGCTCGGCGGCATGGTGATGATGTGGTCACGCGCCCTGGGGGAGTTCGGGGCGACGATCTTCTTCGCGGGGAACCGCCAGGGTGTGACGCAGACGATCCCACTCGCCATTTTTCAGGAGGAGCAGGCGTCGAACTTCGATACGGCGCTCGCGATGTCCGCCGTGCTCGTCTGCATCTCGTTCGCCATCCTCGTCACCGTCAAATGGCTGACCGCTCGTCTCCTCATCAACGACGACGATACCCTGCGGCCCATCGCGCGACGATAAGCGGCGGCACATTGAACCGCCAAGACACCAAGAGCGCCAAGAGAGATTGAGAAAAGAAAGATGTTCTTTCTCTCTTCCCTCTAGGCGCTCTTGGCGTCTCTGCGGTTCAATCCCGGTGGAGTCTGCCACAAACGCGAACGCATATGGCTGTGCCTTATCGTGCGAGGATGCCCTGCATCAAGACTTGCTGCCGGTTCGAGATCAGTTCGTCCAAATCCGCGCCGGTCAGGCGCATGCAGTTGCGGGCGATGGAAACCAAACTCGCTTCCGTCAGGTAGAGCGCCAATCCTTCCGGTGCGTTCTCGGTGCGGATGCTGCCCGCCGCCTGTCCCGCCGCGATGAGTTCAGCAACGAGTGGGAGGTAGGAAAGGCAGTGTTGCGCCGCGTCCGCGCGATCCTGCTCGTGGTGCAGCAGTTCGCGGGCGGTGATGCACAGGAAGGTCGGCCACTGGACCGCCGCGTCTTTCGGGACATCGAGCGCCTGCCACAGCAGTTTCGCCGGGTCCGTGCCGGTTTCCAGCCCGGCGCGGATCGCCGCGAGCCGGTCGGACATGTAGGCGTCCATGAATTCGAGGATCATCAATTCCTTGTACGGGAAGTAATTGAACACCGTGCCGCGCGACACATCGCAGACGGCAGCGATGTCCTCCAGCGTCACCGCGTCGAAGCCCCGCGCGGAGAAGAGTTCGATGGCGGTATTGATAATCAAGCGCCGCGTCTTGCGCTTTTTCCGCTCCCGTAGTGGTAACGCGGCTTCGTCGGGCGATACGGCGGTCAGCATTTGCATCGGTTTCTCCCTCCCTGTCGGCTACAATCGCATCTCATCAGAGTAACAGAAGAAAGTGAGTAGTGGCAAACGTGCCCTTCATGAAAAGATTCAATGCTGGGGAAGTTGGGAGTTCGATGTTCGAGAGAATGCGATCCCATCGCTCCGAACTCCGAACTTCCCCAAGTATGGTATAAACGGTCGCAGGACGGGCCGGTGCCGGAGGCTGTCGTGAGGGAGAGAACGGGCGCATGATCTACTTCAAACTCAATGATTACGTGACGACCAGCCGCGAATATCCCTATCATCACGTCTTCGGTCATATCCCGCAGGGGACGCAATTCACCGTCGCCAAGTATTCGCAATCGGATGAGACGAGCGACGCGGATTTCGTCATGGTACTGAAAGATCGCCGCATGGGGTGGCTCGAGGCGAAATACCTCAAAGTCGTGCAATGAGCGCCTTCCCGCCCGGCGCATACGCCCCTGCCGTTCCTGCAGTCCCCGGTCTGGCGGCGGGTGCCCCGTCACCGGCGAACGGGGCCATACGCGAACTTTCGGAGCGGCTCAATCAAGGCGCGGCGAAGGTACTCGTCGGGCAGGAGGAAACGTTTCGTTTCCTAACGGTGGCGATGCTCGTCGGTGGCCACACGCTGCTTGAAGGCGTCCCTGGCACTGCGAAAACGCTGATGGCGAAGACGCTCGCCACGCTCGTCGGTGGCACATTTCGCCGCGTCCAGTTCACGCCCGACCTCATGCCGTCGGACATCACGGGCACCACTGTTTTCGATATCCAGTCCAGCCAGTTCACGCTCCGTCGCGGCCCGGTCTTCACCGATGTCCTGCTGGGTGACGAGATCAATCGCGCCCCTGCGAAGACGCAGTCCGCGCTGCTCGAAGCGATGGAGGAGCGGCAGGTGACGATTGACGGCGAGCCACATGCACTCTCGCCCTTGTTTACTGTGATCGCCACGCAGAACCCGATCGAGTTCGAGGGGACGTACCCGCTCCCCGAGGCGCAACTCGACCGCTTCCTGTTCAAGCTGATCGTTACCTACACGCCGCACGAGGCGGAGACCGAACTGCTCCGGCGCGTCAACGCCGGGTTCGACGCGCACGCTCTGGAGCGCGCGGGCCTCGCCGCCGTCACCGAGCCGGCGCACATCCTCGCCTGCCGCCGTCTCGTGCAGGCGGTGCGGGTGGACGAGGCGATCATCGGCTACATCGAGGCGATTGTCTGGACGACGCGCCAGGCGCCCGACCTGTTGCTTGGAGCAAGCCCCCGCGCGGCGATCGCCCTCCTGCAAGGCGCGAAAGCGCTCGCCGCGCTCGATGGCCGCGCCTACGTCGTACCGGACGACATCAAGGCGCTCGCCGCCCCCGTGCTGCGCCACCGCCTGATTGTGCGCCCTGAAGCGGAACTATCCGGCATCACCGGCGAAGTCGTGATCGGTCGCGTCCTCAGCTCCGTCCCCGTCCCGCGCTGACCGCGATGTGACGCCGCGTACTCCTGATTACCCGTTATGTGGAGGAACGTGAAATGCCAATACCGCGTGGGGTCGCTCGCTTCAATCGTCGCGTCACCAACCATGTCACCCGCCGCATCGCCGGATGGATGCCGGGATTCGCCCTCCTGTTCCACACCGGGCGGCGATCCGGGCATGCATATCGGACGCCGGTTAACGCGTTTCGCGGCGGCAACGGATACCGCATCGCGCTCACCTACGGCGCGGACAGCGACTGGGTGCGCAACGTCGTCGCGGCGGGAGGCTGCGAGATCGAGAGCCAACGACGGCGCATCGCCCTGACGAATCCGCAGATTGTGAGTGATCCTGACCGGCACTGGGCGCCACCGGTCGTGCGGCAGGTCCTCGGGGTGATCGGCGCGTCGCAGTACATGCAACTCACGAACGCCGACACGACGCGCAACTGAATTTATCGCGCAATCAGCAACCGCCGCGAGCCGCTGTAGATATCGGGATGAACCAGCAAAGGGGAGCAAGCAGATGAATCTCGACCAACGCGCGGAGTTGATCGCGCAGTACGAGAGCGGCTATCAGTTGATCGTGGACGCGCTGCACGGCATCACGGATGCCGAGATGGACGCGCGGCCCGCGCCGCACGAGTGGACAACGCGCGAGATCGTCCACCACCTCGCGGACAGCGAGATGACCTCGGCGATCCGGCTGCGGCTGCTTCTGGCGGCAGAGAATCCGACGATTCTCGGCTACGATCAGGACGCGTTCGCGCGGCTGCTCCATTACGACCGGCCTGTGACCGCCTCGCTCGAAGCCTTCAAGGCCGCCCGCCGCGCCACCGCCGAAATCCTCCACCGGATGACGGACGCGGAGTGGCAGCGCGCGGGGACGCACACTGACACGGGCCGCTACACTGCCGAGGATTGGCTGGAAATCTACGCGAGCCACGCCGTGGAGCACGCGGCGCAAATCCGTGTGGCGCGTGCGTCCGTCAAACCGTAACGGCGTTCTCGCTCGGATTATCTTTTCCCTTGCCAGAGCGGAGAGTCCACCTCGGCGGGCGCACAGCTGTGCGCCCCTACTACCCCCTTACCCGCACGGCGATATTCCAGCAAACAAATATGACAGAGCTACCGTGAAAGAGTCAGGAGTCACGCAGTCGGGGCAATTCTCTTTGTGGTGGCAGGCTAAAAACGTGATTGGGTACTGGGTTCACAGGCTGGAAAGCCTGTGCTACCGGTAGAGCAGGCTTTCCAGCCTGCTGCCCCACGATTACCCGGTTACGTTGTAAAGGTTCATCAGCCTGCCTCTCTGTAGCAGGCT
>JALYXG010000236.1 GCA_030947205.1 Chloroflexota bacterium | reverse complement strand
CATGCCGCCGTAGCCGACTTCTTTGTAGACGCGGAGCGCCGCGTGCATGTCCACATCGCCATTGTCGGGGTAGACCTCGTCGAAGTGGAGGTAGCCACCGGTGATATTGCGGAAATGAACCATGAAGATTTTCTTGCGCCCGCCGAAATACCGGATCGCGTCGAGCACCTCGGTCGCGGGGTCGGCGCACATCTCCGCCACTGTGCCCTGGCAGAAATTCATCACATGGTACCGACTCGGCGAGAAATCGAGATAGCGTTTCAGACCGTCCACGCTGCCGAGGACATGATGGAAGCCGCGCAAGCCCGTATCGTGCGGCAAGGGCGGGTCCTGCGGATGGAAGGCGAGCGCGACGCCGCACTCCTCCGCGACCGGGATGGCGCGTTCGAGGAACCAGGCGAAGGCATCCCACGACTCTTGCGGCGCAACCGGGCCGACCGCCGCCGCGCGGCTCTGACCGGGGGCGACGCCGGTATACGCCGCCAGCGCCTCGTCCGTCGCCTCCGCGATGTCGAAGTGCGGATACAACGCGCCGCCACGCCCCGCTGTCCGCCCCGTGCGCGGGATGCCGATGATGTGGAGGTTGTACTTGAGGCATGGCACGCCCGCCTCCCCCGCCGCGCGGATATTGTGCGCGATCACGGCGAGTTGCGCGTCCCGCCGCTCCATGTTGCCCCGGATGATGTCGAGCAGGAGCGACCCCATCTCCAAACCGATCACATCCACGGCGATGCCATTCGCCGCCGCGCGTGCCTGCACATGGCGGATGCGCCCGACATCCCAGCGGCCCGTCTCGCTCGCGTCGTACAGTTCGCTCCCCATCTCGATAGCGATGTGCGCGACGCCGAGTTGCGCCGCCAGCGTCAGCCGCGCGTCGGATGGGTTCGGCAGTTGCTCCCCAAGGTACATGCGCTTTCCTCCGATTCCGATTATCTTCCGTTGTTTTCGCCGCAATCCTGCTGTGACACGAGCATCATCATCGGTTGTCCGCTCTCCTGTACGAAGCGAACCGATCGAGCAAGGACTTGACGATGGTAACCACAAAGGCTGCACGGACAATCACCCACGACATCGCGATCCTCTCCGGTGAGCCGATCGTCAGTGGTACTCGTATCCCCGTACGCTCCATTTATCTTATAACGAAGAGCTATCGCGGCGATCTTGCTGCGGTGCAGCGCGCGCTACCCACGCTTTCGCTCGTGGATATTGCCCTTGCTCTGCGCTATGTGCAGGATAACTCCGACGAGATCGCCGGTTGGATTCGATATGATGAGTCTGATGATGACCCTCTCTAGCGGTCATTAATTGTGCCCGGACTCTCCATCTATCTCGATGAATGCGTCAACCATGCCGTCATTCCTTTGCTCTCAGTACGAGGGCACATCGTCATCACCATGCAATCGCAAGGAACGGCCAACGATCCCGACGATGCGCAGATTCGCTACGCAACCGCACGAGGGTGGGTCGTGCTGACGACGAATCGGAAGCATTATCACCAGCGACACCATGAGTTTCAGCAGCGCGGTGAACGGCACGGCGGAATCATCACCGTCCCGCAGGACGACGACGTCCCCGACCGCTTTTTCATCCGTTGCGCGCTGATGGCGGCGTGGGTCGTGAATACATTCACCACACCGGAGAATACCCTGTTTCGCTGGAGCGATTTGCAAACGATGCTGCATGGAGAGGCTATCGGCTGGCGGGATTCATTCGTGCGGATATCGCCCTTGCCCTCGGCATCCGTGTGCCGACGGAAACTCTGTGAACCTGCTTGGCGAACATCCGCGTTCTCCACCCTTGTGTCATACTACGCTGCACGATTGGGGCGATGAAGCAACGAAAAAGGAGAGTGAATCATGGCGTTGACGATCACGACGAAGTCCGGGGATGCGCTGACGGCGGGCGCGGACGCGCTAATTCTGCCGGTCGTCGCTGGGGCGGGTGTACCGGCGGGACTTGATGGCGGCGAGCGGTTCGATGGGCAACTGGCGCCCGTGCTCGACGCGACCGGGTTCACGGGCAAGACGGGGCAGGTGACCGCCGTCCCGACGTTCGGCAAACTGCCCGCGCGCATGCTCGTCCTCGCCGGCCTCGGTGAAAAGGACGACCCGGCGTTGCGCGGCGAGTCGCTGCGGCGGGCATATGGCGCGGCGATCAAGCGGGCGCAGGAGCAGGGCGCACGCACGGTTGCCGTCCTCCTGCCCGATGGCGCGGATGCGGACGCGGTCAGCGCGGTCGTTGAAGGGTTGATGCTCGCGCAGTATCGTTTCGCGCGCTACAAGAGCGACGGCGAATCGGCCAAAGCAATCGAATCTATCGAACTCTGGTCGTCCGGGTCGGTGCCGGACGGAGCCGTCGCGCACGGGCAGGCAATTGCGGCGGGCGTCGCGCTGGCGCGGGACCTCGTCAACACGATCTCAAATGACAAGACGCCGCCGGAGATCGCGGCGTGGGCGCAGCGGGTGGCGCGCGAGTCCGGCCTGCCCTGCGAAGTGCTCGACGAGAAGGCGCTGGCGAGCGGCGGCTACAACAGCATCCTGAGCGTCGGCAAGGGGAGCGCCGCCCCGCCCCGGCTGGTCGAGATGGTCTATGAGCCGAAGGGTGGGGCCAAGAAGACGATCGCACTCGTTGGTAAAACGATCACCTTCGACTCCGGCGGTCTCGATCTGAAGACGCAGGATGGCATGTACGCGATGAAGACGGACATGGGCGGCGGCGCGGCGGTGCTCGGGGCGATGCTCGCCATCGCGCAGGTCAAGCCGAATGTGCGCGTCATCGGCATCATGGCGGCGGCGGAGAATATGCCGAGCGGCACGGCGATGCGCCCCAGCGACGTAGTGACGGCCCTCAACGGCAAGACCTTCGAGATCGGCAACACCGACGCCGAGGGACGGATGGTGCTCGCGGACGCCGTCACCCACGCGGCGCGGGCGGGCGCGGACGAGATCATTGACCTCGCCACCCTCACCGGCGCGAAGATGGTCGCGCTCGGCAGTGTCGCGGTCGCCGTGATGGGCAATAATCAGGAGTTGACCGACCGCTTCATTACGGCGGCGGGCAATGCCGGCGAGCGTGTCTGGCAGTTGCCGATGTGGGACGAGTACAAAGAGGCGCTGAAGAGCGATATCGCGGACCTGAAAAGCACCGGCGGGCGCGGCGGCGGCGCGATCACGGCGGCGCTCTTTATCGGCGAGTTCGTCGAGGGCACGCCGTGGATCCATCTCGACATCGCCGGCAGCGCCGCGACCGCCGAGAACGGCCCCTACACCCCGAAGGGCGCGACGGGCGTGATGGTCCGCTCCCTCGTCCAGTATGTCGAGGAAGCCGGGAAGTAGCCAGTAACGGGAAGAAAGCAGTCGGTCTGTAAAATATGACGACGTTTCGAGGTCGCTGATGTGCGTGAGAGATGGAAGGAGCCACGATGAGCACCAATCCCCCGCAGCAACCGCCCGGCTACACACCGCAGCCGCCGTATGGCCAGCAACCCTACGGTCAGCCGCCCTATGGACAGCAGCCATACGGGCAGCCGGGCGGCTATCCGCAACCCGCCAAGACGAATGGCCTGGCCATTGCCGGTTTCGTCCTCAGTTTCTTTATCAGCCTCGTCGGCTTGATCCTCAGCATTATCGCTCTCGTCCAGATTAACGGCTCCAACGGCAGGCAGAAGGGCAAGGGGTTCGCGATTGCGGGGATCATCATCGGCGCGGTGAGCATGGTATTCACGGCGCTGGCGCTCGCGAACCAATAGACAGCGTTCTTATCGTGCCGAGATTCGCGCCCAATAGGTGAAATTCTTTGTTAAATCCATCTCAAAGTGGTGGAATGCGATCCGCCCACGGATACGCCAGCTCGAAGGCGGCGGAGGCACGAAGGACAGTCGCTTCGTCATAGCGTCGGCCAACGATCTGAAGACCGACGGGGAGGCCACGCGCGGTGAAGCCGCAGGGGACGGTCGCGGCAGGCTGGCCGGTGAGGTTGAAGGGATAGGTAGCGGCGGTCCACTGCCAGCCCTCGACGGGCTGCCCGTCAACCGCCTCCGGGCTGAAGCGATTGAGGCCGAAGGGCGGGCAGGCGACCGTCGGCGTCA
>JALYXG010000233.1 GCA_030947205.1 Chloroflexota bacterium | reverse complement strand
CCCATACGCTCCGTCCATCGCCTCACCCCACCGACTTGGGCGGTGAACATCCGAACCGTGAAGCAACACGTGGATCGTCACCGCAAGAACGGGGCCATGTAGGCGCGCGTCCCCGCTGGCATGGCCTACTCTCCCGGCAGAAATTAATTATACCATACCCTTCGCGGGGCAGATTTTGGGCAGCGTAACGATATCGCGTAGGCGAATGCCACGGTCCAAAGCGATGGAATCCAGCACTATAGAGCGCCCATGCTATCCTGCGGTTAGCTGCGATGTGCGCTGCACTGTCTGGCGGGATGATTCAATCGAGGGGAGGCCGTGGGGCGATGTTGGTCGTGATGCGAAGTGGGGCGGCGCGTGAGGAGATCGAAGCGGTCCGCGACCGGGCGCAATCGGCGGGGCTTGACGCGGAGGTATACACCGACGCCGGGCATACGGTGATCGAAATATCGGGCGAAATCTCGCTCGAGCACAAGGAGTTGCTGGCGGCGCTGCCCGGTGTGGAGATGGTCGTGCGCCGCGATGCGCCGGGGCCGCTCAGGACGCGCGACCTGCGCATCGAGAGCATCCGGCCGCTCGTGCCGCCCGCGATCCTGCTCGAAGAGTTGCCGCTCACCGCCGACGGAGCGGAGATGGTCAGCCGCGCCCGCGACGCGATCAGCCGCATCCTGCGTGGCGAAGACGACCGGCTCGTGGTGATCGTCGGCCCCTGCTCGATCCACGACTGTGACGCCGCGCGCGACTACGCCGAGCGGCTGAAGCGGCTCGCCGACGCGTTCGCCGCCGATCTCTGCATCGTCATGCGCGTCTACTTCGAGAAGCCGCGCACGACGGTCGGCTGGAAGGGGCTGATCAACGATCCGCGCCTCGACGGCAGTTTCGCGGTCAATGAAGGTCTGCGCCTCGCGCGGCGGTTGCTGCTCGATCTCGTTGTGCTCGGCCTGCCCGTCGGCTGCGAGTTCCTCGACCCGATCCTGCCGCAATTTTTCGCTGATGTCGTCACCTGGGGCGCGATCGGGGCGCGCACGACCGAAAGCCAGGTCCACCGCGAGTTGGCATCGGGCCTTTCGATGCCGGTCGGCTTCAAGAACGGGACGGGCGGCGGGGTGCAGATGGCGATTGACGCCCTGCACGCGGCGGCGTATCCGCACCGCTTCCTCGGTGTCACCGAGCAAGGGCTGGCGGGCATCGTTGCGACCTACGGCAACCCGGACTGCCACGTCATTCTGCGCGGCGGGCGGAGCGGCATCAACTACGATGCCGAGAGTGTCCAGAAGACGTTGGCGAGTTTGCGCGACGCCGGACTCCAACCTCGCGTGATGATTGACACAAGCCACGGCAATAGCGAGAAAGACTACCGCCGCCAGCCCGTCGCCGCCCGCACGATTGCCGCGCAGATCGCCGAGGGCGAAACCGGCATCATCGGCGTCATGCTGGAGAGTTTCCTCGTGGATGGCCGGCAGGATTTGGTGGATCGTGCCCACCTCGTTTACGGTCAGAGTATCACCGATGCCTGCATGGGCTGGGAGATGACCGTCCCCGTCCTCGAAGAACTCGCGGCCGCCGTCCGCTCGCGCCGCACCGCCGTCTCGGTTCAATCGGTTTCGGTGGCAGCGAAGAAGGCGGGGTAGAGCGCGAGGGGGATGCGGCGCGGGCGGGCAGTAAGCAGATCGGCCCAGACCCAGAGCGTTCGGGCGCGCACGAGCGGGTCGGCGGGTAATGACTGATCGGGTGGGAGGAAACGGTCGGCGGGGATGCCGTGCGGATTACTCGCCGGGCCGTCGTAGCGGAAGATCGCGTAGTCGCGGAAGGCCCGCGCGCCCTTGAATTCGACGGCCCAGGTGACGACTTGCAGTACGTCGCCCGCCGTCGCGGGGCGGAGATATTCGATCTCGTGTTTGCGGACGATCCAAATACCGCCGAGCGCCCGCGTTTGCTCGTCCGAAAATCCCGCTGCCGCCGAATGCTCGTAGGCCGCCTGCTCCAGATAATGCAGGTAGACCGCGTTATTGACGTGGCCGAGGGCGTCCATCTCGTAGTGCCGGACCTTGAAGTATGCGGCGAACCGGGGCGAATTTGCGTGCGAATCGGTCGTCGTCTCCTCATTCGCATCGTGCGTTGCTGCCGCGTCACCTGCCATCACCGATTTGCCCTCCGTATCGCGTATCCTCATCATGGTGAATATGCTACCAGATGCGGTAGGCCAATCTGCCTGATAACGATACCGCGCGCGGAGGAGAAAATGATGACGACGACTTCCGAAGGCAAATTAGCGGGGAAATGGGCGCTGGTCACAGGGAGCACGAAGGGGCTGGGGCAGAGATCGGCGGAATGGCTCGCGCAAGAGGGTGCGAACATCGTCGTGCATGGCATGGAGGAAGAGTTGATCGAGCCTGCCGTGGCGATCATGCGGCAGCACGGCGTCGAGGCGTGGGGGATGGTGGCGGACCTGTCACGCGTCGAAGAAATGCACCGGCTGGCGACGACGGTACTGGCGCGTGTGCCGCACCTCGATATTCTCATCAACAACGCGGGCGGCTCGCGCGGCAGCCGAGGTAACTTCTGGGAGGTCTCTGACGAGGGAGTGGACTGGACGATGAACGCGAACTGGCGGGCGACGTTTGTGCTCAGCCAGCACGCAGCCAGGCAGATGATCGAGCGCGGCATTCGCGGCCGGATCGTCAACATCTCCACCATCGGCGCGCACTACAACCACCGCGAGCGGCTCGTCTACAACGCGGCGAAGGCGGCCATCGAGGCGACGACGCGCAACATGGCCTACGAACTCGGGCCGCACGGTATCTCGGTCAACTGCGTTGCCCCCGGCAACATGGCCGAGCGGCCCGGCGCACCGCGCGACGAGGAACGATGGAGCGCGCAGGCCGAGCAGTGGATCCCGCTCGGTCGCGTCGGCACGGCGGACGACATCGCCGCTGCCGTCCGCTTCTTTTGCCTGCCGGAGAGCGCGTACACCACGGGGCAAACCCTGCTCGTCACCGGCGGCTACGCGATGTACCTGCCCGGCGATTAGCGGCGCGGCGATCTGAAGCACGGATGCCTTACCGGATGATCGGGGATTATGCGCTACGCTGCATGGACGCGCTGGGGTGTGCGCCCGTTATCTGGATGTGGAGGAAGTAGACGTTCTCGCCCGCCGCGATCGCATCCATGCCGAGCGAAACGCTATGTGCCGCAAGTTCGGGGTCGTTATCGGGTACCAGGATGAGCGTCGCGCCATCAGGAATCATCGGAGCCATCGCGGGGTTCGCGGCGATGGACTCTATAAACGCGCTCGTCAGTTCGAGTACGCGCTCCGTCATCGCTCGATGTTCAAAATGCGCAAACTCGGTCATCCAACCCTCCGCAGGAAGTCCGTCCGATACCGCTCCCAGTTTACTTTCAGGTCGTTGAGGCCGTAGGTGAGGGCCGCAGCGTATGTCAGAGTATACCAATCTTTGTGGACGACATGGCCGTTCTCGTCCAGCGTGTCGCGGTGCGGTTGGTCGTGCCAGCCGTCGTAGCGCACCACCGGCATCCATCGCCCGCCGAAGAACGTCTCGTATTGGACGGTGAAATTGACGACTCCACCCTGTTCCGTGTGCATCCAGACGCGGATACGCTCGGTGCTCAGGAGCGGGATCAGGAAGGATCGTTCAGGCATCATTTCCTCGCGAGAAGATCGAACGCTCCGTCATGACCCTGGTCTGCACAATCGGTTCGCTGCCGGACGCTCGTTGCTGGCGCGGATTGCGGCGAGCAGCGCCCAGACCGCGCTGAGGTGGACGCCGAGACTGAGGACGTGCAAGTCCTCGAAAAGGTTGTGGACGGCGACCGCGACGATCACCCCGACGCCGCCGAGGGCGAGGGCACGGGCGAAAGGATCGCGTGCCGTCCGCCGCACCGCGCCAACGCCCGTCGCGAAGACGCCGCCAATCAGAAGCAGATAGGCCACCAGCCCGATCACGCCCGTCTCCGCCGTAATGTGGATGTAGTAGTTGTGCGCGTGAACCTGCGACTTCATGAAAGGCGAGGTGAAGTATTTCGCGTCGTACTCCTGGCCGTAGTTGCCGAGGCCGACGCCCTGCCACGGATGATCTTCCGCCATGCGGATGCCGCCGAACCAGTATGCCATCCGCTCCTTGACGGCGAAGTTGGCGTCCGTGATCGGTACCTTGTAATAATCGAGCAGGATCAGGCTGCTGCCGACGCTGCCGATCCGCTCCTGGAGCGTTTTCGGTAGCACGCCCGCCCCGCCGAGCGTGAGGATGGCGACCAGCAATCCAGTTGCGATGAGGGCCGCGATCGCCCAGCGCCGCCCGGCGAGCAGCATCATCACGAGCACCCCCGCCGCCGCGCCGAACCACGCCCCGCGCGAAAGCGAAAGCGTGATGCCCGCCGCGAGCATCAGCGCTGTCGCGCCTGCGCCCGCGAGCGTTATCAGCAGACCGAGCAGCGGGAGGAGCGCGCACCGTTCCGCCACGAGCGAGTCGCCGCGCGTTGTCCGCCAGCGTCGCACCGCCGCCGGGAGGGCGAACAATGCCCAGAGCGCGACGGTGACGGCGAAGGGGAGGATCATTTCGAGATACCCGGCGTACGAGTTTGGGCGCCCGAAGGTGCCGAAGGAGCGCGCGATGCCGCCGACGAAAAAAGAAAGGTTGCCGAGGCCGAGTTTGCTCTGCACCGTGCCGATGAATGCTTCCCCGCTCGCGCCGACAAACAAGCAGGTGGCAAGCCCCGCCCAGTCGCGCCGCGTGCGCAGCGTGTCTCTCGCGATTACGTAGATTGCCAGCGCCTCGCCCCAGTGGAATCCCTCGGTGAGCGTCGCCCCGATGTCCCCCGCGACGCGGCCCGAGGCGAGGATGGCGACATAAAAGAGGGCGAACCGCCAGAGATTCGCGTCCCGCAGCACCTCCCACTTCGCGCCACGCAGCAGTTTCCCCGCCGCCCACGCGCCGAGCACGAGCAGGAACGCGCCCTGCGTCGCCGTCAGCCCCTTGACCGCGCCATACTGCTGCACCGGCACGGAAAGCACGGCGAGATACAAGCCGTAGCGCGGCTCCGCCAGCGTGAGCAGCACAATCGCGCCGCCGATAACGAGCGCGACGGCCAGCACCGGCCCGAGGACTGCCAACAGCCCGAGCGCGACCAGCGTCAGCCCCACCATCAGCGCGGGCGGCGCGAGCGGGGAGCCGCGCATTTGCTCAAACCATCTGCTCGGTTGTTTGCGCTGGAGCGGGGTGGAGAATTGCATGATTGGGAGCCTCACCCCCCGGCCCCCTCTCCATTGCTTGTCAGCAAACGAGAGGGGGAGCGATACAGGGATCGTCGGGGCGCATTGCGTGCGCCCGCCCGATTTCGTCCTTCCTGGTCCTCAGTCCTCAGGCTTCATGCTGCCCAGAGGGCGCCCGCAGTCCTTCGTTCCCGAGGACCTGTTCGAAGAAGGGGATGGTGAGGCGCAGGCCCTCGTCGAGCGGGATGGCTGGCTCCCATCCCACCAGCGCGCGCGCCTTGGCGATGTCCGGGCAGCGGCGGTTCGGGTCGTCCCCCACCGCCGTTGGGCGATCCACAAACGGCAGGGTCCGATTGGTAGCGCGCAGGATTGCTTCGGCGAGGCTGCGGATCGTCCGCTCGTCCGGGTTGCCGAGGTTGATCACCTCGCCCTTCGCGTTGGGGCTTTCCATTACCGCCGTCAGCCCGCGCACGAGGTCGGCGATGTAGCAGAAGGCGCGCGTCCGCTCGCCGCCGTCGTACAACGTCAAAGCCTCGCCCCGCAGCGCCTGCGACAGCAGGTTCGGGATCACTCGCCCGTCGGCGATGTCCATGCGCGGCCCGTAGGTATTGAAGATGCGCACGATGCGCGTGTCCTGATCGTAGATGCGGTGGTACTCCATCGTCAGCGACTCGGCGAACCGCTTGCTCTCGTCGTAGCAGGAGCGCGGCCCGACCGGGTTGACGTAGCCACGGTAGGTCTCGCGCTGCGGGTGCTCCTGCGGATCGCCGTACGCCTCGCTGGTGGAGGCGAGCAGGAGGCGCGCGCCCGTCGCCTTGGCGAGTTCGAGCAGGTGATAGGTGCCGAGGCTGTTGGTGAGGTGCGTCTCGATCGGGTGACCGCGATACCCCTCCGGGCTGGCGGGCGAGGCAAGGTGGTAGATGCGCTCGATCGGGCCGGGGTCGGGGAGGGGCTGCACGATGTCGTGCCGC
Organism: Chloroflexota bacterium; assembly: GCA_030947205.1. Taxonomy (GTDB): domain Bacteria; phylum Chloroflexota; class Chloroflexia; order Thermomicrobiales; family JALYUS01; genus JALYUS01. The sequence goes on along the minus strand of JALYXG010000233.1, from coordinate 158 downwards.
ACGAAGGTGAAACCGGGCGCTTCGCCGAGGTGGGCGAGGTTGGCCATCGTGCCGGTGATCAGGTTGTCCCAGACGATCACCTCGTCGCCGCGCGCCAGCAGCGCGTCGGTCAGATGCGACCCGATGAACCCCGCTCCACCCGCCACCAATATCCGCAC